>JALYOO010000072.1 GCA_030856845.1 Gemmatimonadota bacterium | reverse complement strand
TCAAAACAGTTGGGTTTTGCGCTATCGCCGCGTGACCCTCCGCTCGGCGTTAATGAACGCTACGAGCGGAGCGATATCCTTTTCCCTGAGCGCCAAGCTCGGCATCTGTTTCCCGTTGGTGGGCGGTTTAATTGAAGGATTGGCCAGATACCGCGCGAGATAATCGGGGGGAAACGTGCGTTCGGTCAGGTCGGGCCCGAAGTCGCTCAGTTCACCGGCGATGCCGACGTCACGGTGGACGTGGCAAGTGACGCATCCGGTAGCTGCGAACATGCGCCGGCCGCGTTCCGATTCGGGCAGCGACCGGACGCCGATCTCCCGCAGGTGGCCTTCGACGGTTCCGCGAACCGCCCTGACGGAATCCACCACGCGCCACGGGAGCAGAACAGCGCGGCTCCGTCCGAACCCGCTGTGGATGGTGACCTGCCACTCGCCCCGCTCCGGGAACGTGATGCTTCCGCGATAGCCTTTCTGTCCATCTTCCGCAAACGCCCATGTTTTTCCGGTGACACGCCGCTCACCAGCTCGAGCCTCGAGCACGGGGTGCAGGCCGTCGACGTGCGTCACACCATGCTGCCGCACCTGCCATGTTAGCTGCAGCGGTTTGCCTGCAACCCACGCATCGGGAATCTTCATGACGGTCACCACAGCCCAGCCGCCCATCGTCGCGAAGGCGAGGGTGCATGCAATGAGCGCTGTTGTAAGGATGCCGAGCGAGATCCTTTTCATGGTTGCTCCGTGGATGTCGACATCAGTTCGATGCCGCGGAGGGCACCGACGTTTAATCGCGCCGCGCCGGGTCTGCTGTATCGCTTACCACCGAAGCAGAAAAACGGGTGCCGTCGCCGCAAGCGCAGCGCCAGCTTGCAAGGCCAGAATGGGTAGAGCCTGTCTTGGTGACTGGGGCAAACCACTTCGCGAAGCGCCATGAATGACTTTCCCGTGCGCCGGAACACCGTGCTCCTAGCGGCTGCAATGGCAATGCAGTCGGCAACGTTTCAGCTCAGTGCGGCGATGTCATCGATCACTTTCGTACTCGTCACCGGCATTTCGAGTCTTCTCGGCCTCGGGCCAGCTCTCACGATGGTCGCCGCTGCGCTGACGGCGCTCCCGGCAGGCCGCCTGATGGACCGCATCGGCCGGATACCTGTGCTGGCGGGTGGATTTTTCGCGGGCGCGCTCGGCACCGCGCTGATGGGCCTTGGCGCCCGCAATCACTCGAGCCTCGCCGCTATTCCGGGGTTTATTCTCCTGGGCGCTGCCGGGGCGACGGGACAGCTGGCTCGCGCCGCTGCCGGTGACATGTACCCCCCGGAGCGGCGTGCTCGCGGCATCACCTACGTCCTGTTCGGGTCTGTCTTCGGCGCGATTCTCGGACCCCTCGTTTTTGGGCCAACCCTGCGAGGGCGTGAGCTGTCTGCCGAGACTCTCGTTCTGCCGTGGCTTGTAGCTACGGGGTTGATGCTTATCGCCGCCGTCATAGTGATCAACATCCGACCCGACCCCAAGCGGATCGCCGAATCGATCGAGGCGGCTCGTGGAATTCTGCCAGCAGCGGCGTTGTCACCTGCGGTTCCGTTGACTGAAATTCTGAGACGACCGGGTGTTGCGATGGCCGTGATATCAGGAGTTGCGAGCTTCGCGACGATGGCGGCGGTGATGAACCTCACCGGATATGTCGTTGTGCAGCAGCATCATCATCCGCAACATCTCGTCTTTCCGATTATCGGCGCTCACGTTCTTGGGATGTATATGTTGATGCCTGCAGTGGGATGGATCGTGGACCGTGCAGGACGGCTGCGTACGATGGCGAGCGGACTGGCGGTTCTTGCGGTATCGACCGCCGGGCTCACATGGTTCGAATCAGTCATTCCCGTTGCAGTACTTCTTTTTGGACTCGGCCTCGGCTGGAATTTCTCATTCGTCGCGGCAACGAGTCAGCTCGCCGACCTCGCCGCTCCAACCGAGCGTGGCAAGCTTCTCGGATTCAACGATTTCATCGCGGGGTTGAGCGGCGCGGTGCTTGTCGTGCTTGGCGGGTTCGTCCTCGATGATTTCGGCGTGGCCGCATTGGCGCTTGGCGCTTCCACGGTAGCGCTTGCGCCGATTGCTTTCATACTGGTCTCGGGCCGCCGGATGGCGTTCCGTAACAGCAGGCGCACAGGTTCTCATTCAGGGAACAGTGGCGAGTCGACCAGCGGTCGCTAGCGTTTCCCGGAGTGATCGTCCGTCGGCTCCGAGCCCGCGATAGCGGCGACTCGCGCTGTCACCTCCTCCATCTGTCGCCCGCGAAGCCGGGCCCAACCGGGGAGTCGAAATCCGCCAGCGCCGAACATCACGGCGCCCATCGTCGCCAGGGTTGCCAGTGACGACAGCATCCCCGGATCATTGCCATCGCCCAACACGGCCTTGCCTATCGCCGCGGCGGCGGCGAATCCAACCATCGCGATCCCGCCGGTCATCAGACCGCGCGCGTCGCCCTTGGTGGTGCGAATGCGAATGCGATGTCCGGTCGACGTCGGCTCGAGCAGCGCTTGCAGATTGCCGTTGGTCCACTGCCGAAACGAGCCTTCGCTCGAGACTTTGCCGCGCGCGTCGAACGTCTCGCGCAGATCGACGACGAATCGTTCCCACTCGTTGTCCGAGAGCTTTCTATCGAGATCTACGGCCAGTCCAACGCCGACAGGGAGTCCGAGGAACGTGCGGGACGTCGGTCGTGGCGCGAGCTGAATGGATTTTGCCGCCTCAGCTAGCTGCTCAGGCGGGATTCCCACTTCGCGCCCGATTTCCTGAAGTTGCGTCAGAGTCATCCCCTCGCGCGACGCGAGGGGACTCTGCGTTACGTGCTGAGCCTCCGCCGCCCGCTCGAAGATCGCCGCTACTTCCTCTTCGTTGAATCGCCGCTCAGTCATGCTAAAAAGATCGTCGTCGGGAGCGTCCGAGGCAAAGAATTCGCTGTGGAAGGTGCCGGATCCATGGCGCCAGGTAGAACCGGATTGCAGCGGGTGACCGACGTGGTATGGCTGTCGGCCCTGGCGTGAATGACTTGTCACACTGCTGGAGACGATCTCGATTCGATACGCGCGCCCTTTAACAGAAGCCAGAAGCCCAGCGTCACCTCATAAATGAAGATCGGAACGAAATACCCCGGGTTGAGCACCGACCGCCAGGTTGGGAAAACGATCATCGCGAGGACGCCTGCCAGCAGAAGCACCGATGAAAAAATTCCCCATGCGCTCAATGCTCGAGGAACGTATCTGGACTCGAATAGCAAATAGCTGAAAACCGTAGAGCCCAGGCCAAGGAACGTCAGTCCAACATCATATCCGGCCGCCCCTGCACTCAAAGCCAACCTTGCCATGCCCTGCAGCTGGTTTGTCTCGAATGCTCTCAGGTACTCCGCATCACTCAGGAGCAGCAGAGCGACCAAACTGGCGAGCGTAACCACACAGAGAATCGCCGTTTCCACAATCCTGAATAATGTTGCGAGCAAAGCGAGATGCCTGTTCACCGGCTTCGTGAGTACATAGAGTGCCAGTATCAGCACGATGTCGATCACCCAGGTGAACAGCTCGCTGACAACGCCGATGCGGAACAATCGCTCGTGTGCCATGAGGTTGATTGCCGTCTGAGCGGCATCGCCGGACACGTTGATTTTCGGCCAGACATAGAACGGAGAAAACAGGGCGACCGGAAACAGCAGATACATGAGCCCTGCGAGCCTTGCAGCCGCAGCTTGTGGGATTTCGGGAATCCTGTTTGTCATTTCAGCGGCTCCACGTTCGATCGGGTCGGCAACATGCCACGCGCGCTCGCCTGTTCTTCCCATCTTGAAGTGTTCACGCCTTTCACGATGAGCCACAGGCAAAGCGATCCCTCCCCTACGAGGCCGGCCGGCACGATGTAAGGGGACAGGTGAGCTCCGAACGCAGGCGACAGAAAGCTTGCAAAGGCGCTGACGACGTAGCTCAGCCCCCCGATTGCCAGTAACACGCCCAGCAGCCGGGGAATGAATGTCGAACGAACGATCAGGTACCCGATGAGGATGCACTGAAGTCCGAAGAACACCCCGGTGAGATCGTACGCCTGGCCGTGGAGCCGGAGCGATGCCAGAGCCAGCGCCTGCAGCTGGTTCGGCTCGAATGCGCTCATGTGAGGCGCGCCACCGAGGAGTACCATGGGCGTCAGCAGGTTGACGAGGATGACAGTCCCCACGATGCAGCCTGCAACACCGAAAGACGCCGAGAGCAGTGAGATAGTCCTGCTCACCAGCTTGAACAGCTCATACAGGATGATCGTCAGCCCGATGTAGCAGGAGAATGAGATGACATCAGCGGCGAAACCAAGGCGAAACAGCGGTTCGGATGCCAGAATATTGCTAGCAGTAGCTGCCGCGTCGCCGCGCACGATCAATGAGGACCGAATCATGAGGGCGGACATGCCCGCGAAAATGACGATCAACCACAGCCCTCCGGCGATCCTCGCCCTGGTGCGTGGCGGCGCGTCCGCAAACGGATCCGTTGGTGCTGCCGAGTTTCTCATGCTTCAGGCCGAGGCACGAACCAGCGTCGGCTTGAGCGAATCGTTCGCTCGACGACGATACCATTTCGTAAACAACACGCGCACGAGCCAATAGAGCATGAGCACCAGGGGCAGCAGAGCCGGAACGGCCAGCAAGGGTACGATGCGGATGGGCTTCGGAAACACCTGTGACTGACCCAGAAAGAACGAACCGGTGGCAACGAAGAGGGCGAAGCACATGCGCCACAAATGTCTGGCGATCCGTTGTGCTCCCTGGAGGCCCCGGACCATCATCATGCGCACGTCTCCCAGCGCCGCCAGCAGCGCCACGGTGGCAAACGTGAAGGCAGCCCCGGCGGGCACTCCGTCGATGGTGCCCCTTGGGCTATTCAAAGCTTCAAAACCCAGCGTGACTTCGTAGAGCCCGACTGTAAACGCGAACAGCATCGCGCCGGCGTCGATCCAGGGAAACCCGTCACTGCGGCGACGCACCGTAAGGAACGCTGTCGTCACGAGGTAGAATGTCAGCACCCCTGCGCCGCATTGAGTCTCTGGGACTTGAGCACCCCCAGCACCGCACCAGTGAGGGCCAGGACCAGCATGGAGTAGACAAAGATCTTTCCGCTCCCGCGGTGCAGCCTTCCTCCCTTGAGAGCATAGATCGCGACGAAGCCTGCAACGATTGCAATCAGCCCACCGATGATGTGGGCAGGGAGCAGGTTCATACTGCGCTCGTCGTGCGAGTAGTCGGCGGGACCTCACGGCTGACGGTACGCTGAGCAATGCCGCGAAAGGACTGCTTGATGCGGACGCGCCACAGCCAGTAGAACATGGTCACGAGCACCCCCACCACTGGAACCGCAAGCAGGGGAAAGATGCGCACCGGCTTTGGAATCACCTGCGCCTGCCCGATGAAGAACGACAACGCCGCGATGAAGAGCGCGAACGACATGCGCCACAGGTGCCTTGCAAGACGGCGTGCGCCGCGAAGAGGGCCCGATCGCAGGACCCGGAGATCGCCTGCGCTGCCCAACAATGCGACCGCGCCAAACACGAAGAACGGAACCGGTGGAATTTCATCTGTCTTTCCGTCGGGACTGGCGAGCGCGTCGAAACCGAACTTGAGGTCGATCGTGCCTACTGCGAGCGCGACGAGCATGGCACCGAGACCCAGCCAGCGCGAACCTGCGGGAAGAGGTCGGACCGTCGTCAGCGAAGTGATCACCAGGTAGGCCGTCAGCAACACCACAGGGATGTTGAGGGCTGGTGCAACGCCCCGAACCGCGGCGATCAGCATGCCACTGAACGACATCGTTAGCATCAGACATACGAACACCATCCCCGCCTTGCGGTGAAGCCTTGCTCCCTTCGCTGCGTAGAGTGCAACGAACCCGGAAACGAGTGCCAGGCTACCCGCGATGATGTGAAGCACCAGTGTCGTTCGCATGGAATTCATCCTCTCAGACAGGAGCCTTCGGCAAGCCGGGCGCCAAGGAAGAAGCTCAGCATCGTTCCGCGCGCCGGGTCTCGAGAGTCTCGATTATTTTTTCGGAGGTGGTTGTGTCTGAGCTCCGAGCGGCGCGGCCGCGAGCGTCACAAGAAGTACCGCGGCTCTCAAAGTGTTCGTGTTCCTGTCCATCAGTTCTCTCCGGATTACAAGGCGGAAATCAATCGAAACTATTCCAGTAAGGGGAGATTACGGAATAACTTAGTTTTTAGTTTCAGCCCGGTCTAGAACCGGCGATGGTAGCTGAGACGCCGGTTTCCGGTCTGGAGAAACCGGAGGCGAGCTCTACCCGTACGCCTCAGTGGACGAGGAGGTCCACCATGCTCTGCATCCTCTACGTGAACGCCGTTGCCGCATGTCTCGGTTTTGCCGGGCTGCTGATCGAGCGCGTGCTGCCCACGACGGCGTCGCGTCGCTGGGTGTGGTGTGTCGTGATCGCGATCTCCATGGCTGTGCCCCCCATTTACCAGGCGAACCACAGGTCATCCGTGACGGAAGTGCTGGAGCACCATGCCGTGCAGGGAACGCTGGGCCACGCGTTCGGGCCGGCATCCTTCTCTGTCTTCGACCCTGCCTGGTGGGCGCGCACGAGATCGTACAGCACAACCATCAATCGGGTCTGGCTCATGGCGTCGGCGATGGTGCTGATCTGGGGACTGGCCAATGCCGTCCGCGTGTCACGGGTGGTAAGCGAGTCGCCGAGAAAGCGCGGCGGCCCGAACCGGCGTACCACCATCGACGGTGTCCCGGTGCTGCTCACCGACTCCATGGGGCCGGCGACCGTAGGGTTATTCCGCTCTCGCGTGCTGGTTCCGCGATGGGTGCTCGGTCTTCCGGGAGTGCAGCGGCAATATGTCCTGCGTCACGAGGAGGAGCATCGGAGGTCACACGACGCGCTCCTTCTTTTCCTTGCGTCGCTTCCGCTGATTCTGCTGCCGTGGAACATTGCGTTGTGGTGGCAGCTGCGGCGGCTGACGCTGGCGGTCGAAATGGACTGCGACAACCGGGTCGTGTCCGCGCTCGGCGACGCTAACGCGTACGGAGAGCTGTTGTTCAAGGTTGCGCAGGCAGGGCGCCATTGCCCGCGGCTTCAACCGGCGCTCCTGGGAGCGGGCATGCTGGAGCGGCGGCTTACTTTACTGCTGGCGCCGACGCCGCTGCGGACTGTTCAGCGATTCCTGCTGTTGGCCGTGGCGTGTGTGCTTCTGCTGATCGTGTTATCGATGCCCCATCCGGTAGTCGGCCGGGGATCCGATGCGCATGTCACTATGACGTCAACCGCGCCGGCGACAACGGCGAAACAATGAAGGATCTGCATCTGACCCAGCGCGAGCTGGACATAATGAGTGTGCTCTGGGAGCTCGGTGAGGCAACGGTCACCGAGGTCCGCGACCGCGTCGATCCAGGCCTGGCCTATACCAGCATCTCCAGCATGATTCGGACGCTAGAGATGAAGGGTTACGTTTCGCACCGGCGCGGCGAGGGAAAGACGCATGTCTACTTTCCCGCAATCGACCCGGAGACAGCCGGCGAATCAGCGCTGGGCCGCGTGCTGGACAAGATCTACGGCGGGTCGCCAATCAAGCTCCTTGCCCACTTGGTGGACGGGCGCCGACTGTCGGAAAAGGAGCTCGCGCGCATGCGCGATCTGTTGAAGCGCCCCGCGAAACGGCGATAGAACGGCGTGAACTACGGCGACATCCGCCGGTACACGTAGACGAAGCGCGCCGCCATGGACTCGAGCGCAAA
This sequence comes from Gemmatimonadota bacterium, assembly GCA_030856845.1. Taxonomy (GTDB): domain Bacteria; phylum Gemmatimonadota; class Gemmatimonadetes; order Gemmatimonadales; family Gemmatimonadaceae; genus UBA4720. The sequence continues at coordinate 751 of JALYOO010000072.1, read as the reverse complement.
CGCCGCCAGTATGATGAGCGCTGACACGAAGCTGTCTGGCCCAAACAGTCCAGCCGCAATGATGACCACAAACCTTTCCTGCCTCTTGAACAGGCCGACGCTGCAACGTATCCCGACGGCCTCCGAGCGGCATTTGATGTAACTCGCCACGTTCGAAGCCGACGCGGCGATAAAGGTCGCGACGACTGCGACCGGATTGTCCCCCGGCAAAGCCGCGTAATAAAGGAATATCCCGCCGTAGATCATGTTGTCAGAAACTCTGTCGGCCGCCGAGTCCAGAAATGCTCCGCGCCTGCCGGTTCCAGCTGAGCGTCCGCGCGCGACAGCGCCGTCCAGAATGTCAGCCGCACCGGAAATGGCGACCGCAACACTTGCGAGAGGAAAAGCCCCGACGGCGAACAGTGCTCCCGCCCAGACGGCAGCGGCGAGCCCCGCGGTAGTAAGGAGATTCGCGTCAAACGGAACGCGAGCCGCCACTGGCGTCACCCATAGAGCTACCCTGTGACGCAGGAGTCGAGAGAGCACGGTTCTATATCCGGTGTTGCAACGCCGCGGAGCTGGCGTTGCCGTTGAGCAATGTGCCGGCAAGCCTTCGATCGGGAGCGCGCCTGCTTTCCGGCAGCACCGAGGTGTAAGCCCGCTCGAGCGAACGAATCATGACCCCTTGGTCGAAATCCTTCGTTACCAGAGATCGACCGCCGCGGGACAATTGCATTCGCAATACGGGGTCGTCGACAAGACGCGCTATCGC
>JALYOO010000058.1 GCA_030856845.1 Gemmatimonadota bacterium | reverse complement strand
TTCTGCCCCTCCGGCGCGTAGCCCTGATCTTAGGGTCCCTTCGCGAGCCAACGCAATCGACGTCCACGAGATCGCTTCAAAGAAAACTCAAACCATCGGGCTTCGTTGCGGGTTGAAAAGGATTGCTGTTTGATCAAGACCCAAGGTGTATCTGCGGCGGTAGACCCGACGCGACCTCGATTGTGCGAGTGTACGCGTGCTTCCACATCAGCCGATTGGCCTACATAGATACGGCCGGTCCTCTCGCTGAGAATTGCATAGACGCAAAACACTCCTAAATGCCTACGGGGCGGAGCCAGGCTTCGGCGAGATTCGCGCCGACTGATCTGGATGATCGGCGTAGCTGGTCAGTAAGAGCATACCTCTCCTCAGCGGGAAACGACTTCGAAATTTCGAATAGTTCCTGCTGCAGTTCAAAAGCGAGCTGATAGACTCGCAAATCTTTGAAACTCGAAATCCGTTCTGTCATGTCATTTGGTCTTTTTCACCACTCCGTCATGTCCTCCTTGTTCCTCTGTCATCTGTCATCCGTCCTCTGACTTCTGATTCCCATTCGCTACTCCCATCACAATCGCTCAATTTGCTGATAAAGTGAGCCTCGTATCGCCGCTTGGCCCATGCCTCACGGAGGTTCAGGCAAACAGAACGAGAGGATCGGCGAATCTGGCCCGTAAGCGCAAATTTTTCCTCGGCAGGAAATTTACAACTCACCTGAAATATCTGCATCGCCAGGTCGTAACCTCTGATGTAGACCTGCAATTCCTTTGCGGATTTGATCTGCATTACGATCTTACGCTACCTCCGATCTCTGAATTCCGACCTCTGATCTCTGATTTCTGATTTCTGATTTGATGCTCCGTCATCTGTCCTCAGTCTTCGGTCCTCTGATCTCGGTCATCCGTCATCGGTCGTCTGCCCTCTGCCCGCATGCTTGCGCTCCAGAGCGCTCAGAAGAAATCTTCCGGTCTTAAGCGCAAAGTCATTTCGAGAAATGAACTTGTCGCGCAATTCCGAGAGACCGCGTCGAAACGCTACGGACGTCTGGTATTTGATTCCGTTCGGGTAGGGTTCAGAGGGTGTGGTCGCCGCAACCTTGACCTCAACCGATATTGAATCCGCTTGATGCATCTGCGTTTCGAACGTAACAAACTCACCCTCCCTGGTGAATTGGACTTTATCGCCTCCCACCAATACTTGCTCTACAATCAGGCCAGATGGGACACGCCTTGACAGGCGATATCGGACAGGCTCGTTGGCCTCGTGCTCCAGGACAAACTCGTCAGTAAAGAAGCGCACTTCGACGGTCTCAACGGATACCCGACGTCGCGCATGCGTGCGCTTAAGCGTTTCCGTGAGCGACCTCCATTTCAGATCCGGGCGAAGTTGACCAAGATATCGCGCGAACTCTTCCGCGCCGGACGGTCCGTTTCGAAAAAATTCGTGGTGCTCGACCAAGATGGCGGGCTTGCCCAAAAAGAGCGCCATCGCAAAGACTGCCGGATCTCCCCAATAGTGCCGCTTGAATACCGGAACACCAAAGAAATAATCTTGCGCCGGCAGCAGCAGGTCGGCGCCGCAGAGCTGGGGAGAGAGCAGGTTTCGCGGCATGCAGGCCGTGCAGACGAGGCCCAGGAACTGACGACTATCGGAGAAAGCTTCCATTGCTTCGAGGGAGTATTTCTCCTGTGGGCAGACCATGATGGGTTCACATGGGAGGCCAGTCCTGCGGCCATGCTGATCCATTCGCTCCCGAGCTTCAAAATTTTTCCTCAGCAACCCTTGGTAGTCAGCCAAACCATACTCGTTTTTGGTGTGATCACAGCCATGCACGCATATGCTGAAGCAGTCCGAGTGGTCGAGAAATAGCTGTATCTGCACGGCGCGGCTACGCCATTGGTTCCAGGGAATATATGCGAGGGTGACGTGATATCGGTGGGTTCTCGCCGACTCGAGCAGGCTTTCGAAATCGATGAACCCGTAATTTTTCTGCAGGAGGGGATCATCGAT
>JALYOO010000034.1 GCA_030856845.1 Gemmatimonadota bacterium | reverse complement strand
CCATTGTCATCATGTACTTCAGTGTTGCCGCGAACTGCCGGAGCGTTAACCGGCTTCGTCGTCAGGCGGCGAGAATGGGCAGGGATATGCGCCGGCGGGTGGCACCAGACGCGGATTCGATGAGGCCGCCGCCGAGCACTTTTTCGCCGTCGTAGATGACGAGCGACTGACCGGGGGCGATTGCCGAGACAGGCTCGTCCAGGGCGATCTCCAGCTCATCGTCGTCGAAGCGAATCAGCTGACCCGGCGCCAGTGCGGCACGGTGACGAACCCGCACCTGGACCTCAGATCCCGCGACCGGCGGGTCGGTGAGCCAGTTGAGCTCGCGCGCGATGATGCCGCGGCCAAGCAACTCTTCCCTCCGGCCGATGACAACCGCGCGTTCGGACGGTGAGATTCCGACGACATACATGGGAACCGCGAACCCTCCCGGCAAACCGCGTCGCTGCCCGATGGTAAAACGCGCATAACCATCGTGCTCGGCCACGATACTGCCGTCGCTGGTGACGATCGGCCCGCGGGACAGAGCCGGCGAATCGTGCCCGAGTTTATCGCGGAGGATCTTCACGTAGTCGCCGTCCGGCACGAAACAGATTTCCTGACTTTCAGGCTTGTCGGCCACGACTGACAATCCGAGATCCCGAGCCAGCTGACGCGTGCGGGTCTTGGTGGAATCTCCCACCGGCAACAGCATGCGGGAGAGCACCGCCCGGTCGATTCCCCACAGGAAATAGGTCTGATCCTTGTTGTCGTCCGCGCCGCGGCGCAGCTCCCCGCGCACTACACGCGCATAGTGACCGGTGGCGATCCACTGCGCGTCAATCGCGTCCGCCTTGTGGACGAGATCGCGAAATTTCGTGAAGGTGTTGCAACGAACGCATGGAATCGGCGTCCTTCCGCGCTCGTATTCGCTCACGAAATTTTCAATGACGTCGCTGCCGAATCTGCTTTCGAGGTTGATAACGTAGTGAGGCACCCCCAGTCGCTCGCACACGCGACGGGCATCGTTGACGGAGTCCAGCGAGCAGCACGGCCTGTCAGGAACCTCTACGCCGTGACAGAAGAGCTTCATCGTGGCGCCGATGACATCGTAGCCCTGCTCGACAAGCAACCCCGCGGCGACCGATGAATCGACTCCGCCGGACATTGCCACCAGGACTCTCTCCCCGGTTCGCGCGGGCATCAGACTGCCGGAGCCGCCATGTTGCGAGCTTTCGCAACGAGCGCTGGAAAAACCTCGGCGACGCGGTCGATGCAGGCTCGTGTGGTAAGCGCTCCCAGGCTCATACGGACGGCGGCCCCCGCAAGCTCGGGCGGCACGCCAATCGCCTCTAGAACGTGCGAAGGCATGATGCTTCCGCTTTGACAGGCGGAACCGCCCGATGCGGCAATCCCCTTGAGGTCGAGCGCCATCAACAACGACTCGCTGTCGGTGCCAGGCACCGAAATGTTGATCACGTGCGGGGCGCGCAACGCCTTCTGGCCGTGGATCACCGCATCGGGAACGCTCTCCATGATCGCCTGTTCGAGATCCTGGCGAAGCTCGCGCAGACGCCGCGTGTCCGCTTCACGCTCCGCGATCAGCAGCTCGGCCGCCCGCGCGAGCCCCACTGCCGCCGCCACGCTCTCCGTTCCCGGCCGCCGCCCGCGATCCTGCGATCCGCCGTGCATCAGAGGCTGGAGCGAAGTCCCGCGGCGGATGAACAGAGCCCCAATCCCTTTCGGCGCCCCAATCTTGTGGCCCGAGATGGAAAGCAGGTCGAAGTGCTGCGACGCGGCGTCAATTGCGACTTTTCCGAACGCCTGAACCGCGTCAGTATGAACGATCACGCCTTTCGCCTTCGCGCGATCGGCGAGATCGGGAAGCCGCTGCACTGTTCCGATCTCGTTGTTCACCCACATGACCGAGCAGATGGCCACGTCCTCACGTACCAGCGAATCGAACGAAGCGTCCACAACGGTTCCGCCCGAATCGACCTCGAGGAGCCTTTCCTCGGCCCCTTCACAGGCAGCCTGGTGTACGGCGCCCAGAATTGCCTTGTGCTCGATGGGACTTGCTACGATGGCGTTGCGTCCCGTGTCCCGTGAGGCTCGCCATACTCCGAGGATAGCGAGGTTGTCGCCCTCGGTGCCGCCCGAGGTAAAGCAGATCTCGTCTGTTCGTGCGCCGAGGCAGCGCGCTACGCGCTCGCGTGCTTCGTCGAGGGCTGCCCTGGCTTCACGTCCCCACCGATGAGTGCTCGACGGATTGCCGAACCGAGGCCCGAAGTACGGTCGCATCGCCTCGAACACCTCGTCGCGAACGGGTGTCGTGGCCGCATGGTCCAGGTAGATAGGTTCGGGCTTCATGCTGAAAAGCTAAACCGCATCGCCAAAGGGTGGGAGGTTGCGGCGTTAGCGCTGCGCTCCGCCGTCGCGGCACCGGCCTCAGCAACCGAAGAACTTGCCGCTCACCGAGCGCGGCAGGTTGCGCTCAGCCTTTGAAGAACCTGCTTCGCACCGCCCAGAGGTCGGGGAAAAATCTTTGCGAAACCGTACGCTGCAGGTAGCGTGAGCCAAGCGTGCCGCCCGTACCCCCCGTGCCAGGACCGATGATGCGCTCGACCAGTTGAATGTGGAGGAATCGCCACATCGCGAACCCTTGCTCGTACTCCAGCAGGCTCTCGGCGAGAAGCTGAAGCGGTCGCTGACGTTCAGAAGTGTAGATCTCTTCGAGGCTCACGCCTTCGTTGTCGAGGAGCCGGTTGAACTGAGCCTGAAGAGTCGGGCGCTTTAGTGTTTCCTTCACCAGATCAGGAATGCCGCCATGCTCCTCGAGCACTTGGATGAAATGCGGATCTCTCAGCCCTGATGCTGCCTCGATGGCCCTGAACTGTTCGCTCTGAGAGCCGCTCGACGTTCCGAGATAATCGCGGAACTGCGCGAAATGCTGAGGCGGCAGCGTTTCCAGCGCGGACAGCTGCGACGTCACGATGCGAACGAGCGCGTTCACGCGCCTGACCGCGATCAGCGCGCCGAGAGTGTCGTTTCCCTCGAGGCGGGTGTTGAGCCCGGAGAGCTCGTGCAGAATGAGCTTGAACCACAGCTCGCTCGCCTGGTGAACGACGATGAACAGCAGCTCGTCCGGATGCTCGGGCGCGGAGCGGAGCTTCTGCAGCGACAGCAGCTCATCGAGCGCGAGATACGAGCTGTAAGTGATTTCCGCTTCCATCAAAAGGTGGATACCTCGAGCGCCGCTACGTCGTCGACTTTCATCGTTTCCGTGGTGTAGAACGGCTCGCCGTAGCGCGTACGAATGAGCGACCCGTAGTGCGCTGCCTGATGACGCACGATGTCATAAAGCGGCTCCCCGTTGGGGTATACTTCGCCGGCCTGTATCGCGTCATCGAACTGGGAAGAATAGCATCGAATGGCCTCGAGCTTCCGTTCGAACACGTCGGTGATGTCCACTACGAACGTCGGCTTTACGGTGTCTTCGCGATATGCCAGAGTGTGGATGATCTTTCGCGGCCGGTGCGCCGGAACCGTTGGCTCGATCCTGGAGAGGCCGGCCACAAAGCAGGCGTCCCGGACGAGGGCGGCGGCGATCGCGTGATCAGGATGCCGGCCTGCCATCGAT
>JALYOO010000025.1 GCA_030856845.1 Gemmatimonadota bacterium | reverse complement strand
GATACAACCAAACGGATCGATGGTCGAGCTGGTGGGCGGATCGGTCGCCGCTTTAGCGGCGGGCTATGCGTGGAAGTGGGGGTGGACACGTTGGCCCAAGCCCATTATTCGAACGGCGCCAACGCCTCATCCTCCCACAGTGGGAAACCGCGCGATTCGGATGCACGGACAGCCTCGCCAGGCCTCCTGAAGCTTCACGTCTGGGCGCCCGCCTTCACCGGGTTCGGTGGAGGCATCGGTGTGTTCAGCCGGGAAATGGCACTGGCCCTGAGCGATCTGGGGCACGTTGTGCGACCGTTCGGCAAGATGGACAAGCCGGGGCCGTTGCGCGATCGTCGCATCGCGGAAGCGAACGATCTTCCGGGGCCGGTACGCACTGCAGCATTCGCCGGATCGTGTCTCGCTGCGATCGCGCGGGAACGGCCTGATTACGTCATCAGCACGCACGTCAACTTTGGCCCGGTAGCGCTGCTGGCGAAGCGGATGTTCGGCACCCCGTTTACGCTGGTGGCTCACGGCATCGACATTCATTCGCGTCTTCCCCGCATGACACTCGCCGCCCTGCGGTACGCCGATCGCGTTGTCGCCGTGAGTCAGTGGACGCGTGCGCGAGTCCTTTCCCTCGGGGGCATCGACGCGTCGCGGGTCGTGATTGTGCCGAATACTTTCAACGAGCTGAATTTTGGCGTCGCGCCGCCGGTGGAATATCTGTCGAAACGCTATGAGCTGGAGCCCGATGATAAAGTCGTGCTCACCGTCGCGCGACTCGATCCGGGTGAGCGATACAAGGGCTACGATCGCATCCTCGAGGCACTTCCGTCGCTGCTCGCCGAATGCGGCAAGGTTCGCTTCATCGTTGCCGGCCAGGGAGGCGACCGGCAGCGCGCCGAAGGAATCGCCGCGGAGCTCGGCGTGTCACAAGCCGTGACATTTGCGGGCTTTGTCCCGGACGCGGAGCTGGCCGACCATTACCGACTGGCCGACGCGTTCGCGATGCCGAGCGTGGGCGAAGGGTTTGGTATCGTCTTTCTCGAGGCAATGGCGTGCGGCACGCCTGTTCTCGCGGGGAACAGGGACGGATCAGTCGACGCGCTCGACGGCGGCCGGTTGGGCAAGCTCGTCAACCCTGACGACGCTGCGGAAATCGCCGATGGCATTGCGCAACTTTTGCACCGGCGCGGGCCTGATCTGTGGTTTGACAGGCAGGCGCTTCACGAGGCGGTCGTCGATCGTTTCGGCCGCGCCGCATTTCGCGAAACTCTGCGCGGCGTACTGAGCGGTTTGCCGCCGCGTGTGCTGCCTGCGTGAAGGTTCTCCTTGCGTGCGCGAGTCTTCATCCAAGCTATGGCGGCCCGGCCTACTCGGTGACGCGACTGGCGCTCGCGCTTGCCGAAGCGGATGTCGCTGTCGGTGTATGGGCGCCGGACCGTTCGGCCGCGACGACGCCGCTGCTGCCGCCTAACTCCAGAGTCGAGCGGCTGACGGGGACAGAAACTCAGGCCATGGACAAGGTCGCCGGTGTCGACGTCGTGCACGACAATGGCATCTGGCTACCCCACAACCACCGCCTCGCACAGCTGGCGCGCGCGAAAGAAATACCGCGCCTCGTCAGCACGCGCGGAATGCTCGAGCCGTGGGCAATGAATCACAAACGGGCGAGGAAGCGGATAGCCTGGGCGTTGTACCAGCGACGCGATCTTTCCGATGCTCGATGTCACCACGCAACGGCGGAATCGGAAGCGCGCAATGTCGAGCGGTTCGCACTGGGTGTTCCCGTTAGCGTCATACCGAACGGCGTGGATGTTCCTGAAGTGCCGCGGTCAGCGCTTCGCGCGCCGGACCGTCGCGAAAGAACCGCGCTGTTTCTGGGGCGGATTTACCCAGTGAAGGGACTGCCGATGTTGATCGAGGCCTGGGCGCGAGTGCTCCCCGCGAACTGGCGTTTACAGATCGCGGGGCCGGATGAGGCGGGTCACAGGGCCGAAGTAGAGAAAGCCGTTGCCGCGGCACGGCTCGGCCAACTTGTGTCGTTCGAGGGCCCCGTGGGAGGGGAAGCGAAGAGATCGCTGCTCGCTGGCGCGGACCTCATGGTGCTTCCGAGTCATTCGGAGAGCTTCGGAATGGCGGTCGCCGAGGCACTGGCTCACGGAGTTCCCGTGCTGACAACCACGAGTGCGCCATGGCCGATGCTGACGAGCAGAGGATGCGGCTGGCGCGTGGCGCCGACGGTGGAAGGAATAACCGATGGCTTGCGCGAGGCGACCTCGACGGATGTTGAAGCGCTGGCGTCGATGGGAGCAAAAGGGCGGGACCTGGCGCTGGCGGAGTTTCAGTGGGGTCGCGTCGCCGATCAGTTCGTCGCCCTCTACGGAGAGTTAACCGCCCGTCATGGTGCGCCGTTCCAGCTCGCACAGTTCGGACGCTGACGATTCACGCGCGCCTTATGCGATGCACTGCTTCAACGACTGGTTTACGGCAGGCTGAGTCGCGCATCCGAAAGGATCGCGGCAAGGATCGATTCGTAGTCGCGCCCATCCGCCACGACTCGCCGCTTTCCAGCACTGGCTGTTTCGCTGAGAGATGAGACAGTGTCGTCGCGCAGCAACGGCCCAAGACGAGCGACGAGCGATGCGTGGTCCGTGAAGAACAGCGCCTCACTGTCGTTGAAAAACACAGTCGTCTCGGACGTCTGTTCCGTTGCGAGCACCGCGCCGCAGGCGGGTATTTCAAAGGTGCGCGTCGTGTGCAGCTCGGGAAACTTTTTCGACAACAGCCCCAGTCCTACCCACGATTTCGACAGCAGGTCCGCGTAATCGTCGCCGAAGATGTCTTCACCTTCGTACGCCAGAAGCGGATTCGACCGGTAGCGATACACAAAGGGTCCCCAGCCTCGCCCGCCCAGCCGGACCGGAATCTCATGTCTCAGCAGGGCGGCGATGCAACGCTCCCGGTCGGGCTCCGCCAATCCGACAAAAAGTGCTTCGCGACGGCGTTCGTCGTCGGTATGTCTCGGATAGTGAATCGAAGGGTCGTATCCCTGGGTCGTGACAAGCAGTTTTTCGGGATCGATTCGCCGTTTGTAGTCGTCGACATCGAACGACTTGGTGGTAACGACGAGATCGTAAAGCCCTACTGTGCTCTCGAAATGAAACGAGCGATTGGCTCGGAATGCGGTATCCGGCGTGTAGTGAACGAGCCGTCTGGTACGACTTCTGATGTCGCGCACGGTATCGATACGCAGAAAGACACCTTTGTCTACCCAGACAAGGTCGAGAGATTTGTCGCGAAATCGCCGGGTGACCATTTCGTTGATGCGGTTGACCGCGTGTCCCCTCTTCGCGCGAAAGGCGAGAGTGCGCCAGACGCGAGTGCTGTCCTGAAGTGGCGGATCGGTGTCCATCCACTCCCACTCCCAACCGGGCGTCAGCTTCCGCAGCCACTCGGCGCGCATGCGTGATGTGCTGCCCGGCGAGGTGATGCCCACGTACGCCGCTTTCACGTCTTCTTCTCAACCGATCGCAGTGCCGCCACCAGGGGCGTCATCGCGGCTTCGCAAGTAAAAGGAAATTCTTCGCTGGAGTGCCTGGTACGAGACGGCAAGAGCTCTGAATCCGGCATCGCGCGGAAGTCGATTTCCCGGAGCGGCAGATCTGCAAACCGCGAATGAAAGCCCCGCATCGCAACCATCTCGCGCGGGTACCAGACATCCAGCCCGCAGGCGAGGTACTCGATCGCCTTGTTGGGAACATTGTGAACGAAGTTGAGCGTGTTGCCCTTGTACAGGACGAGCCCGACGTCAAACTGCGTCAGCAATTCGGGCAGGTCATCATAGCTGATGCCGCCGGTGTTCGATGTGATGTTGGATGCGCCGAGCGAGGCCAGCCAGGTCCATACGCGGGGGTCGACGTTGTCTCCGCACACATGCAGCGATACACTCGACGTCCGCTCCGCTGCCCAGGTCGCGACCTCTCGAATGAACGTATCCCGGAACGATGCGGAGCCGAGGTAGATGAGTCGAAGCCGCGAGGACGGAGCGCTTCGGGGAACGCCCTGAGCCTTCGCGATCCACTCCCTGGGCGGATAGTTCGGCAGCACCATCGCGGCGCTCTTCCTGATGGCCGGGTTCCACGATAGCAGAAGGCGAAGCCGCTCATCGTTCGTCTGCGACACCCACAGCGCGCGCGGGAATAGATCCCGTTGTTCCAGCCGTCGTGTCGCTCGCAGGACCCTCATCCCCGGCGCGTCAAAGTCTTCGGGCGCGTAGTACTCGTGATGATGAATGAACAACGACGCCGAGCCGGCGAACAATCGGTAATAGAGCCACACGGCGAGAGCTGAATGCGGTTCCACCGCGATGATTGCGTCGGGCCGCCACCCCGCCAGCTCGGCGGCTGTGCGCAGGTGCCATCCCCCGTACCCCAGCATCCGAAGCGGCAGGGCAGTCCGCGCATCAGGATGCGCAGGGCGTCTC
>JALYOO010000467.1 GCA_030856845.1 Gemmatimonadota bacterium | reverse complement strand
CTGCCAGAGCGAACAGCGCGCAGCTTGTCAGACGCGACGAGTTTTTGATGATCACTTGATTGAGGTGTTGAAGTGGATTTGGAAACGCGGAGTTATTCCTATCATTGCCTGATGATTATTCTCTCGCCGCCGCCGCCGGCAGAAAGCGCCATCTCGCTAGCGAACATTCCTGGAGCCCCACCACTGAACATGCCGCCGCCAGTAAAGCCGGCAGTACCGTTACGGATCGATGCCAGGTATCGCGGGTCGAGGTAACCCGCAATGAAAGCAGGGAGTTTTCTCTTTTGTTCCGCGGTAAGCAGATCCTTCACTGCGGGTCCTAGCCTCATCATCAGATCAACCGTCGCTTTTCGCGCGTCGATATACTTGTCGTACGCCGCGGTGTGGTCGTAAGAATCTCCGAGATCGGCGAAGTACTTCGCCACCGGGCTCCATACCGCGTCGTTCCGAATTGTATACATGCGATTGAGAACGGCGATGCTGTCCGCCTGCGCTGCCGTGAGCTTGAGCGAATCCTGCTGCCGGAGAATCGTCGCCATCGGGTTTGGTATCCCGCCACTTCCATAGATTGCGCGTAGCATCTGCTCCGGCGCTCTCGTGCCGTTCGTGCGGCGGCCCCTGTCCAGCTGCTGTGTCAGCAGCTGACGCTCACGCGTTGGACCGACGTCGAAGCGAAGCATCGCCGTCAGCGTCACCGGTACTCTGAATGCGCCGAAAGCCTGATTGGTCGATCCGAATCGCTGGTTCACCTCGTATTTGTAGCGGCCCGACTGAGGGTCAAAACCCCGAACGTAGAGCAGCGACTGGTCGGGGAACGACTGCTGACCCCAGCCCCGAAGGTTGCCCGATCCGTTGAACAGAAGGTCGGCTGCGCCGAGGGGATTGGACAGCTGGAAGGAGAGAGTGGCGCGCTGGGGCATTCTCACCTTCACGGGATTGAACGAGATCGACATCGACGCGTTGGACGACCACGGACTCTGGCAGCTGTTACGCGCCGCAAGGTGTCCGAGCTGTTTTGACAGGCAGCTTCTCGCTGCGTCAGACCCGTTGTCGAGCAGCGACTGAATTCCGGCCGCGAGCGCCGGATCAGTCGCTGAGCCGGGATTGATAACGTATGCACGGTCGTTGGAGTATCCGTCGCCGTTCACGTCGCCCGCCACCATCGGAGTGAAAGGCGATCCCGACCGGAACTGTCCGAACCAGTTGACCCGAACGAAATCGAAGAAATTGTATCCGAGGTTGTAAACGATCTGATGCCTCGAGTCGAACGACGACCGACCCCATTCCACAGCGAGCGGATTGCCGACGGTGCTGTTGAACCCGCGCGACTGTTCGCGCACGTTCGAGTAGACGTAGGACATCCCCCAGCTGAAGCTCTGGCTGAAGCGCGTCGGCGAGAATCTCAAGCTCAGCTGGCGGCTTTGGGAACGCAGGTCGGAAACGATCTCCGAAACGCGCGAGAACTTGCCTGACACTCGCGCGTCGCGCGATGCTATCGCGCCGGTTGCAGGTACGATGCTCGTAGGCAGAACGTACACCGGCCGTCCCGCTTCGTCCGTCAGCGTAAATCGCGTCACAGGACTGAAGTTCAGATCGACGGTGCTTTGCTGGTTTCGATTCAGCGAGAACGTTGCGTCGATCGACGTGGAGAGACGATTGCCGAATGTCGGACCGCTCCACTGAAGGTTTGACCGTATGCTCCGCGGCGCGGAATAATCTTCGCCGAACAGGCTGATGTTGGGTGACGCATTGGCGAACACGGATCCTGTAGTTCCATCTGCGCAGCGATCCGGAATCGCCGATGCGTCGGCCGCGTACGAGCTCCAGTCGGGAACCGGCGCTGCCGCCCCGACGCACATCAGCTGCTGAACCGCGCCGGGGAGGCCGGTGTTATCGATGGACGGACCGATCAGGTTCGTCGATGGCATGTTCTGAAAAAGTCCGATCCCTCCGCGTACAACTGCACGCGGCCCCCGCGCGGCTCCCTCGAAACCAGCAATCTGCGCCGCCGTCCCATAGGACCAGGAGAAGCCGACGCGAGGGCTCAAGTACACTCTGTCCGGCCCTAGGTCGTTGCGCACATCAAACACGGACTCGACTTCAGGATTGAGCTGCGGCTGCGACAGGAATCTGTTGCCGTCCACTCTCAGTCCGTATTGAATCTGAAGATTGGGCGTGCGCCGCCAGGAATCTCCGAGCGACAAAGCTCCCACCAGCTGGCTGACGTCGCGCTGACGGGTGCCAAGCTGTCGAGAGTAGGATGAAGGGATGCCTGCTTCGAGATCGGCGAGAGAATTGTAGGCAAAAGTGCCCAGCAGGTTCGACGCCTGCTCGAGCGAGGATCCATCGCGGCGCAGCTCGGTGGTGAGCTTGAGGCGGTGCTTGTTGTTCGTGCTGAACCAGGACATCTGGTTCAGCAATCCGACGTTGTTCGTCGTCTGAGTGCTGTTGAGCGACTGGTTGCCGCCAAAAAACAGATTCTGTACGGCACTTGCACCATCATCGAAGCTGGAGCTGACGCGTACGCGGCCCGCCGGCATCTGTAGATATGGAGACGACGAATTTCGGGAGGCGCTGACACCAAGCGACGTCTCGCTGAGTATACCGACTCCGAAGTACGCGTTGTGTCGTGTCTGTAATCCGCCCCGCCAGTTGGTCCGGTCGCCGCTATGTCCCGGCAGCTCCGTCGCCAGACCAGTGGCAGGACTTTGTCTGTTCCAGTTTCCGTTGAACGAGACGTTGAGCGCCTGCCCGGAAGTTGAAGAGGGCGGCGCGAAATCGAGGCTTCCGAAAACAGACCCCTGGTCAGCGAGCCGATCGGTAGCCGCGTCTCCGAGGCTGAACGGAACCCGGGCCCTTCCCAGAATCGACAGCAGGCGCCCGACCGAATCGGAAGACACACCGGCGGCCTGCAAACCCTGCGGATCCGTCGTCAGCAGTGTGTGAAGCTCGTTAGCTCGACGACCCAGCTGATAGGAGACGTTGTAGAATGACTTGTCGAACTTTATGGGCCCCGAGACCACGCCGCCGAGCGAGTAGTTCGAGTACTCCTGGCCAAGCGATCGGGCGGCGCCGTCACTCCACTGAAGCTGGGGCGCGTCGACATTGCCGCTCATCCCTCGAGTGATGAAGTTCGAGCCGGAGCGCGTTCGCAGCGTCATCTGCGCTCCGCTGAATCCTCCGCGTGAGACATCATAGGGAGAGGTGACGACTGAGCTTCCGACAGCGGCATCTCGCGGGAGGCTGGACCCGCCAAACTGCATTCCATTCAGCGTGGTGTTGTTCTGGTCAGCGCCAAGGCCGAGCACAGAGTAACCATCGGCGGCGCCGTCCTGACCCGGAACTGACTGTATGCCCGGCAACGACGCGGCCATGGCGGCCAGGTCGCCCATCAGATCGGCCGGAACGGCGGCATTGCTCAATGGTTGTTCCGTACCGCTGACATCGGGTGGAACATCATTCCTGCGGACTTTCTCCCGCTCCGCCCGAACCGTGACGGCATCGAGCACCGCGCCAACGCGTGTCAGCTTTGCGTCAGCGACCAAAATGTCTTCGTCAGCCGTCCGTTTCACTTCGAAGCGTTTCGGCGCATAGCCAAGTGCGGTGAACGACACCATGTAGTCACCATCTCCGCCGGGAAAGGTGACCGTGAAGCGGCCGTTGGAATCCGTTCGCGCGGTGCGGCTGACGTTTCCGGAGATCGAGGTGACGGTGACGTTGACGCCGGCCATGGCGCTGTCGGGGCCGGTGACACGGCCTCTAATGACATCCGCCTGCTGAGCGTGGGCCGCAGTCGAAAACGTTGCGGCGAGAATGGCGGCGGCGAGAAGTAGTCGGCGAATGGGCATCTTCACACGGTCAGAGTCGAGCATTTGGACACGCGGGTCGCGCGTTCAGTTTACCCGCATCAAATACGCGCCGGTTGACCCATTTGCTCGGCCGTCGGCAGCGAATCCAGGTCACAGCCGCGACGCGCGCGTTCAGGGCGCGCCGGGGTCAGGTCTCTCAGTCGCGCCCGGTGATACGCTGTCATCGAGCTGATGATGGTGCAGTACTGCGCTCGCGCGCCTGAAACCTATCGCTCATCTACAGGGACATGGTAGATGTTTTACGCAGGCCACGGGTAGATGCGCTATCCGATGGGCGTTAGCTTTTCGCCGCGATGACGATGCGCGACAAATTGGATCTCCTCGAGCGCCGCCGCGCCGAATCGGAGGAAGGCGGCGGTGCTGCGCGGGTTGCAGCGCAGCACGCGAAGGGAAAGCTGTCGGCGCGAGAGCGGCTCGACCTTCTTCTCGACGAAGGATCGTTCACGGAGCTGGACCGGTTCGTGGTCCACCGCTCGACCGACTTTGGCCTGGAGAACCAGAAGTTCTTCGGCGATGGCGTCGTCACCGGTCACGGCCGCATCGACGGGCGCCTGGTCTACGTTTTCTCTCAGGACTTTACCGTCTTCGGCGGCTCGCTGTCAGAAGCGTTCGCCGAAAAAATCTGCAAGATCATGGACCTCGCCGTCCGCAATGGCGCTCCGGTTATCGGACTCAACGATTCCGGCGGAGCCAGAATACAGGAGGGAGTAGTCTCACTCGGCGGTTATGCGGAGATATTTCTGCGCAATACACTCGCGTCGGGCGTGGTGCCGCAGATATCCGCCATCCTCGGCCCGTGCGCCGGCGGGGCGGTCTACTCGCCGGCGATCACCGACTTCACCTACATGGTTCGCGAAAGCTCATACATGTTCGTGACCGGGCCCAACGTCGTGAAGACAGTCACGCACGAGGACGTGACGATGGAAAAGCTGGGCGGCGCGGCAACGCATACCGAGATTTCAGGTGTCGCGCATTTCGCGCACGACTCCGAGCCGGCATGCATTCAGGCGATCCGCGATCTCTTCCGGTTCGTTCCATCGAACAACGCCGACGACCCTCCCCGCGGTTCCGGTGCGGACCCGCGTGACCGCCGTGATGAGGAGCTGCTGGACGTCGTTCCCGACAATCCGAACAAGCCTTACGACATGCACGACGTCATCAGGCGCGTAGTGGACGACGGAGAGTTCTACGAAGTGCAGCCGGACTTCGCCAACAACATCATCTGCGGCTTCGTCCATCTTGGCGGCTATAGTGCCGGTGTGGTCGCCAACCAGCCGGCGGTGCTGGCGGGCGTGCTGGACATCGCGGCGTCGGTGAAGGCGGCGCGTTTCATCCGGTTCTGCGATGCGTTCAACATTCCGGTCGTGACCTTCGAGGACGTTCCGGGATTTCTGCCGGGAGTCGCGCAGGAACATGGCGGCATCATCAAGCACGGCGCGAAGCTGCTGTACGCGTACTGCGAGGCCACGGTGCCGAAGCTCACGGTCATCACGCGCAAGGCATACGGCGGTGCATACGACGTCATGAGCTCGAAGCACATCCGTGGAGATTTCAATGTCGCGTGGCCGACGGCTGAGATTGCGGTGATGGGGCCGAAGGGCGCGGTGGAGATTCTGTTTCGGAAGGAGATCGAGGAGAGCGATGATCCTGCGATGGCGACAGAGGAGAGAATCGAGGAGTACCGCGCGAAATTCGCCCACCCGTACATCGCGGCGGGTCGGGGCTATGTCGACGATATCATCGACCCACGTGATACGAGGCCCCGGCTGATCGATGCGCTGGAGAGCCTGCGCGGGAAGCGCGATCGGAATCCGCCGAAGAAACACGGCAACATCCCACTGTAACGCGTCATGATCTCGAAGTTGTTGATCGCGAACCGCGGGGAGATTGCGCTGAGAATAGTCCGCGCCTGCCGGGAGCTGGGCGTGCGGAGCGTCGCGGTGTACAGCGACGCCGACATGCGGGCGCCGCATGTGCGCGAAGCGGACGAGGCCGTCAACATCGGCCCTCCGCCGTCGAGCCAGAGCTATCTGCTTGGCGACAGGATCATAGAGGTCGCAAAGACGTTGAGCGCGGACGCGATCCACCCGGGCTACGGGTTTCTGAGTGAGCGCGAATGGTTTGCACGAGCGGTGCGCGATGCGGGCCTCACGTTTGTCGGACCCCCGGCGGAAGCGATCGCGGCGATGGGAAGCAAGACGTCCGCGCGAACGCTGGCGGTCAGTAATGGAGTGCCTGTCGTTCCAGGTACGACTGAGCCGCTCCGCGACGCGGACGCCGCGAAAAAAGTCGCCGCCGAATTCGGGTATCCGGTATTGCTCAAGGCGGCAGCCGGGGGGGGCGGGAAGGGAATGCGGCTGGTGACCTCCGACGGGGAGCTCGAATCCGCGCTGGCATCTGCGCAACGGGAAGCGAAGAGCTCCTTCGGCGACGATGCGGTGTACGTGGAGAAATACATCGACGGTCCGCGCCATGTCGAGATTCAGATTCTCGCCGACAATTATGGAAAGGTGCTGTCACTTGGCGAGCGCGAGTGCTCGGTGCAGCGCCGGCATCAGAAGATGCTGGAGGAGGCACCAAGCATCGCGGTGTCGCCGGAGCTGCGTCACGAGATGGGCGAGACGGCGATTCGCGCGGCGCGCGCTGCGGGCTACGTCAACGCCGGCACGTGCGAGTTTCTGCTCGACCGGGACGGACGCTACTACTTCCTCGAGATGAATACGAGGATCCAAGTAGAGCATCCGGTCACGGAGCTCGTGACCGGCATCGATCTGGTGGAGTGGCAGCTGAGGATCGCGTCGGGGGAGGCGTTGCCTTTCGCGCAGAAGGATCTGGTGCCGAGAGGGTGGGCAATCGAGTGCCGTATCACCAGCGAGGATACCGCGAACGGATTTCTTCCGAGCACCGGGCGCATCGACTATCTGCACGTACCGACCGGGCCTGGAGTGAGGTGGGACGGAGGAATCGAGACAGGAAGCGAGATCGGACTGCATTACGATCCAATGCTGGCCAAGCTCATCGTCTGGGCGCGGACGCGCGAGCTGGCCGTCGAGCGCATGCATCGTGCCTTGCTCGAGCTAACGATCGACGGCGTTGAGACCTCGAGGGATTTTCACCTCCGCTTGATGGAAGACGCCGAGTTCCGGCGCGGTGAGATCGACATACAATGGCTCGAGAAAAAATTGCCCTCGCTGACCGCGGTCACGCCTCCCGCTCAAGCCACGCGCGCGGCGGCGATCGCGGCAGCGCTCTTTGCGCAGCAGGTCAGAAGTCGCGGCTTCAGTCACGCCGCCGCCGGCGCGCCGTCCGATGCAAAATCGGATGGCGAGATCGGCTACGGCTGGAAAACCCTGGCGCGCCGTGAGGCGCTCCGCTGATGGCGCAGATGATTCCGCTGGAGATAGAGTCCATTGCCGCGGGCGGTGACGGCGTGGGCCGCAACAGCGGACTCGTAGTGTTCGTACCGCGTACCGCTCCCGGGGATCTCATCACGGCCCGCGTCAACGGAAGAGGAACGTTCGCGCGAGGTGCCCTCCGCACCATTGCTCGCGCGTCGGAAGAGAGAATCGAGCCGCCATGTGCGCATTACACGCGTGATCGTTGCGG
>JALYOO010000465.1 GCA_030856845.1 Gemmatimonadota bacterium | reverse complement strand
CACATCGTACGGCGGCCCATCGCGAGGTGGTCCCGATCTCCCCCGCGTTAGCGCGCGGAATTGCTGCCGCAGACTCAGCGGCTGAAGCGGCCATCGGGACGCTCTCCGCGGGCGCTGTCCTCGCGGTATCGCACAACGGCAGGATCGTGCATCATCGCGCATTCGGGTACGCTCAGCTGAACGACTACGCGATGAGGCGGCTCGTGAGTCCGCGGCCGATGACGACCTCGACGGTTTTCGATCTCGCATCGGTGACGAAGGTGATGGCAACCACGATGGCGGTGATGGTCCTTGCCGATCGGGAACAGATTGACATCGATGCACCGGTGCACCGCTACCTGACAGACTTTCGCGGGCCGCACCTCGACAGCATCACCGTTAGGCAGCTGCTCAACCATTCGTCGGGTCTGGTGCAGTGGCAGCCGCTCTACTACCAGGCGTCGACGGGCAGTGCGACGTACGACGCGATACGCAGAATGCCCCTCAGTTGGGGGGTGGGGTCAGGCAGGCATTACAGCGATCTCGGCTTCATGCTGCTGGGATTCATTGTGGAGCGCGTGTCCGGACGACGGCTGGATTCATTTCTCGAAGAGGAGCTCTATAGGGCACTGGGTTTGCGCAGCACGACGTTCAACCCGAAGCGACGAGGGCTCAGCGGTTTCGCCGCGACCGAGCAGGGTAACGTCTACGAGCGTCACATGGTGTACGACGCGAACTTCGGCTACGACTACAACGGCGATCCGAAGGCGTGGAACGGCTGGCGCCAATACTTGCTGGACGGCGAGGTTGATGACGGTAACGCGTTCTACGCAAACGCCGGAATCGCGGGACATGCGGGACTCTTCTCGACCGCTGCGGAGCTGACGGTGCTTCTCGATCTCCTGATGAATCGTGGCATGCATCAGGGGAAGCGACTCATCGAGCGCGAAGTCATCGACCGCTTTTTTACCCTCGACAGCTACGGACACTACCTCGGCTGGCAACTGCCGGCGGGAATGCCTGCAGGCAGCTTCTCACATACCGGATTCACTGGCACGTACGTACTTGGTGTTCCGAAACATCGGTTGTCCATCGTGCTGCTCACGAACCGTCAGAACCTGGGAACTGACGCACGCGGGTTTTTCCCTGATGTCGGCCCGCTGCGCGATGCCGTCGCCCGTGCACTTGTAACGGGCGTGGAATCAGGGCAGGGCGCTTCACGATGAGAACGCGGCGCGCGATTCCGCTCATCGCCAGTTGCGCTCTTTGCCACGATATCGGGCGCGGGGTATCGCGCCCAGACGCCGTCGCGATTCGAACCGGCGGATTTCCGGTCGGGCGCGTGGCTCAAGGGCAACACACACACGCATACGCTGGAGAGCGACGGCGACTCCCCGCCGCGCGATGTTGCGCTGTGGTACAAGCGGAATCGTTACGACTTTCTGGTGATCTCCGATCACAATGTCTGGGTCGATCCCGCGCTGCTGGCCGATCTCGTGGACTCGAGTTTCCTTCTCATTCCCGGTGAAGAGGTGACGACGTCGTTCGATAAAAAGCCGGTGCATGTGAATGGGCTAAATGTCCCGCGCGTGATCCAGCCAGTTACCGACGTTACGCTGCTCGGTACAGTGCAGAGAAACGTGGACGCGGTGCGTGCGGTGGCAGGTGTTCCTCACATCAATCATCCCAATTTCGGCTGGGCACTGGGCAGGGAAGTGCTGGCGAAGGTGCGGAATGACGAGCTCATCGAGATTCACAACGGGCATCCGCTGGTGCACAACGAAGGCGGCGGCGACTCGCCGGGGATGGAGGCCGTGTGGGACCATCTTCTGAGTGGCGGAAAGCGGATCTATGGTATCGCAGTGGACGACGCTCATCACTTCAAGGGGGAGTTTGCGCAGAACCGCGCCAATCCGGGACGAGGCTGGGTCGTGGTGCGCGCGGGGAAGAGAGAAGCATCGAGCATCCTCTCGCAGATGGAGGCGGGAAGATTCTACGCGAGCACCGGCGTCGAGCTGGACTCGCTGAATGTCGGCACGCGGACGATGTCGATTCACGTGCGCCGGCGCGGTGATTTCAAGTACACCACGGAGTTTATAGGGCGCCATGGTACAATCCTTGATAGAACCGGCGGCAACACCGCCACGTATACACTTCGCGGCGGCGAGACGTACGTGCGGGCGCGTGTCACGGATTCGGGTGGAGCAGTCGCCTGGATTCAGCCCGTGTTCGTGCGGCCATGACGCGCTGGGGGGGGCGTTCCGGAGTGTAGATCCCCTGCGACTCCGATCACGGATAAATCTTCTCCGATCAGCGATGACCATTGAACCAATGAGCGATGAGAAGGTGCTCGATTCCTGGCACAAGAACGCGCTGCCATGGACAAGCGCGGTCCGCGAGAGCCGGATCGAGAGCCGAAACCTCGTGACCAATACTGCGATTATCGACGCTATTACAGCGCGACAGCCGGAATCGGTTCTCGATATCGGATGCGGCGAGGGCTGGCTCGTTCGCGCACTTGCGGATCTGGGCATATGTGGAACGGGTGTCGACGCCGTACCGGAGCTGATCGAGCGCGCCAGGAACGCGGGTGGCGGTGAGTTTCAGGTTGCATCCTACGAGGACATCGCCGTCGGCAGGCTCGAGATTACGGTGGACGTGGTCGCCATCAACTTCGCGTTGATCGGCAAAGAGTCCGTCGAAGGTCTGTTGCGCCGCACGCCCAGGATGCTTGCTCCAGGTGGCGCCGTCGTCATTCAGACTCTCCACCCGCTGTTGACGTCCGGGGATGCCGAGTATGTGGATGGATGGAGAGCGGGCAGCTGGACGGGATTCAGTGACGATTTCAGCGACCCTGCCCCATGGTATTTCAGAACGATGGAGAGCTGGGTGAAGTTGTTCGTCGAAAGCGGACTGTGTCTTGTGGGGTTGCGTGAGCCATTGCACCCGGTGACAGGGAAACCGGCGTCGGTGATCTTCACGGCCGTCTGATCGACCGAGTGTGGCACCCTCGGCGAGCACGGCGAAGTCTCTTGCTACATGTGCGACCCGATACTATCGTATCGCCCCTCTTCCATAGTTGAGCTCCCCTCGATAGGGGAGACAAAAATCCGAATCGGAGATTGTCGGATGAACCCTGCTTCCGTCCGGCGCGCAGCAACCGCGCTTGTGCTCCCATTTCTAGCTCTTCTACCTGCACTGCTGTCGGCGCAGCCATCGACCGGGACAATACGCGGCCGAGTGACTGACGCGGCCGGTGGGCGCGGCCTTCCCGAGGTGCAGATCATTGTTGACGGAACGCGCATCGGCACTGTTTCCGGAAGCGGTGGAGAATTCACCCTCGGCAACGTTCCGACCGGGCCGCGGACAATCGTGTTCCGGCGCATCGGCTATCAGCCTGCAACACGCGCGGTGAATCTGGCGGCCGGAGCGGCGTCCAGCATCGACATCGGGCTTACGGTCAGCGCCCTCAATTTGAGCGAAGTCGTCGTTACGGGCACCGGTACGCCGACCGAGAAGCGAAAGCTCGGAACGAGCGTCGCGTCGGTCGATTCCACCGTCATCGCCAACGCCAGAGCGACAACAGTCGACCAGGCGATGCAGGGTAAAATTCCGGGGGCGCAGATCACGCAGAACTCCGGCGGTCCGGGCGGTGGAGGAATCTCCGTTCGTTTGCGGGGTGTCAACTCGTTCATATCCGGCTCGGACCCGCTGTACATCGTCGATGGCGTGATCATCGACAACGGGTCGGCACAGCTCGCGGATCTCGGCGGCAGGTCCAATCCGCAGAATCGGCTGGCCGACATCAATCCTGCCGACATCGACCGCATCGAGATCATCCGCGGCGCTGCCGCGGCAGCGCTTTACGGATCGCGCGCCAACAACGGCGTAGTGCAGATCTTCACCAAGAGGGGCACGATCGGAAAGCCCCATTTCACCTTGAACACGCGTGTCGCCACGAGCGAGCTGCGCGAGCAGCAGCCGTTCAACTTCTATCCATTCAACGCCGCCGGATTGCCGGTCGAGCGGTTCAACTATCAGGACGAAATTTTCCGCCGGGCTCCTTCGAGCGAGCAGAACCTCACCGTAGAGGGGGGGAATGACCAGACCCGCTACTACATCAGCGGAAACTTTGCCACGGAAGAGGGAATCATCAGATCGACTTCTTCGCGGCGCATGGGCGCTCGTGTCAATCTTCAGCAGCACCTCACGTCGCGCCTCATCGGCAACGTGACGGCCAACTACGTCACCACCAATAACAAAGTGCAGGCGTTCGGCGAGCAGAACGACTACGGTATCATGGGCTCGCTCTTCTTTGCGCCGACGAGTGTGAACTTCAGGCCCGTGAACGGCATCTATCCGCTGCCTCCGACGCTAGGCACCAATCCGCTGCTGGCAATCGACCGCATCCGCAATCCGCAGAATATCGACCGGTTCATCGGCGCGACCAAGCTCACCTGGACTCCTTTCACCAGCCTGCTGGTGGACTACACATTCGGCGTGGACAACACCGGCTTCGAGCAGGGACAGTTCATTCCGCGAAACGCGGTGCTCGGCACCTCTGATCTGGTAACGGGCCGATCGCTGTCGGTGTTTCAGGGCACCCGCGTCATCAACCAGGACGGTGTCGCGAGCTACACGTGGAGGCCACTGGGCCCATTCGAGCTGCGCTCCACCGGGGGATTCAATCACACCGCACAACGGGTCAGAATCACCTCGGCCTCCGCCACCGGTCTTGCGCCGGTTGGCGAGCTGGTGAGCGCCGGGTCCAAGCCGATCGCGGCGCAAAGCGAGATACAGCTGCGGACACTCGGCTTCTATGGGCAGCAGGAGATCGCGTGGGCCGACCGCCTGTTCCTGACGGGCGCGGTTCGATACGACGCGTCATCCACCTTCGCTCCCTCTGAGCGTTGGCAGGCGTTTCCGAAATTGTCCGCTTCGTACGTCGCCATCGGCAACCGCTCGGGGATGCTCAACAATCTTCGCCTCCGAAGTGCGCTTGGATGGGCGGGCAGCCAGCCCGGTCTCGTGAACGCCTACTCGCAATACATAACCTACACGCAGCTTCCGTTCGCCACGCGTCCGGGATTCGTCAATGACATCACCTTCGGGAATCCCAGTCTGCGCAACGAGCGGGCAAGGGAGTGGGAGGTGGGAGCTGAAGTCGGACTTCTTGGCGGACGGGTGAGCGCTGATGCCACCTACTACGACCGGCTGGTGACAGACCTGCTGTTCTTCAAGCCGCTTGCCGTGAGCACTGGATTCTCCCGTCAGTTCGCGCCGATCGGATCGATGTCGAACAAGGGATTCGAGCTTCTCGTCAACACGTCGAACGTCACCAGGCCGGGATTTGGCTGGACCACGACGGCAACGTACACGCGAAACCGGAACCTCGTGGAAAGCCTCACGATTCAGGACTTCCAGTCAGCGGGAGGATATCCGAACAGGATCCGCGCGGGCGAGCCGGCGGGTGTGTTCTATGGTTCGTACGCTGCCCGCGATTGCGTCTCGGGCGCTCTGCTGCTCGACTCGCTGGGGCGCTACCGCCGCAGCAACAACGCCGCGGACATGGGTGCGACGCTGGCTCAGCGCCGCGCGATAAGCAACGGGACCTGCAACGATTCACTCAACGCGGTGATCGGCGATCCCAATCCCGACTGGATGGGGTCACTCCTGAACGAGTTCACGGTTGGGAAGAAGCTGCGGTTGCGGGCGCTGCTCGACGGCGTTTTCGGAAACGACATCATGAACCTGTCTACGCGCGCGCAGAACGCGGGCATCGCCAGCAACTCGAAAGAGTATGAGCGAGAGCTTCTACCGTACGGCGATCCGCGCAAGCTGCCGCCCACATTCAACTCGCGAACGCAGGGAATCTTCGAGTACTGGATCGAGGACGGAACCTTCGTGAAGCTGCGTGAGCTCTCGGCTAGCTACCTGTTCGACGCCAGCCCTGTGCGGCGGCTGTTCAGCGATGGCGTAGACATTACGGTGTCAGGCAGAAACCTGTATGTGTGGACGGATTACAGCGGCTATGATCCCGAGATCAACCTGTTTGGGACTAACGCCGGCGGGCTGGCATCGGTGCAGACTACCGCCGCGGACCGGGGATTTGATTTCGGTGGTTATCCCATTCCGCGCGTCTGGTCGGTTTCCGCGCGATTCAGCTTCTGACCCGCGGAGAACTTACATGCGAATGATCAGAAGCTGCATCGCGGCCCTGGTAGCCACAGCGATGGCGGGTTGCGATCTGGACCTTCAGAATCCGAACGCGCCTACCGAGGAGCAGGTCACTACGAGCCCCGATGGTGTCATCGCGCTGGCGACGGGACTCCAGGCGCGCTTTGCGGTGTCGTATTTCAGCTTCGCCTACATGGCGGGACTCGTCACCGACGAGTTCGCAGCGACCTCGGCGGCGCTGATATCCATCAGCGAAGCGGAGCAGGGATCGGTCGCGCCGGGAACAGGGGTCGCGGACAGTGTCTTCATATCCATCTACCGGACGGTCAGAACAGCCGACGATCTGCTGGCGGGTGCCAACTCACTCTCCGCGCAGTTTGACGATGGCACCCGGAGCGGGCTCAGAGCCCTCGCTTTCGCGCTGAAAGCGGAGTCACTCGGCGAGGCGCTTCAGACTTACCAGCGCATTCCCGTAGTCACCTACGGCATGACGACTCCGGAGTACGTTGGTCGCGCTGAAGCGTTGCCGGTCGTGCGCAATCTTCTCGACTCGGCCGCTAATGCGATCGCAGCGACTGCGCCGAGCGCGTTATTCAACAACAGCATCCTCACGCCCGGCGTCAGCCTCAGCAACATCATTCAACTTTTCCGGGCCCGTTACGCGCGCATTGCGGGGGATAATGCAACGGCACTGGCTGCGTCGAATCTGGTGGCGCGGACGGGTGCAGCGGCTTTCTCGCAACTGACGTTTGCGTCTTCCAGTAACCCGTATGCAGCCGTTACCGGCGGCACCACTGGAATTGCGCCGAGAAGGCAGTGGCGCCTGTCGATGGCACCCGGAGACCAGCGCGTTGACTGGTTCGTCATTCCTTCTACGACGCTGACCGGCCGCATCCAGAGTACACAGCTCGATCCGTGGCGGCGTTACGCGAGCTCCGCAACGCCCCTTCCGGTCTACTTTCCTGACGAAGCATTGCTGATCAAGGCCGAGGCGCTGGCCAACACCAATGCGCTGGCACAGGCACAGGCAGTACTCGATTCGGTGAGGACAGACTGCACCGGCGGTCGCGGACTCGACGATCCGAAGGCGTGTCTCGCTCCCCTTAGCGGCCCGCTGAGCCAGCCGCAGCTCCTGGCGGAGATATACACGCAACGCAGGTACGAGCTGTTTGGAACGGGGTCGCGGTGGGAGGATTCCCGGCGACGCAACCTGGTTCGCGGCCCGGTCGCTTCGCCGCTCGTTCCGTTGGACGCACAAAGATGCTGGCTGCCCTATGCAATCGGCGACCGCAACGCCAATCCCAACGTGCCGGCCGATCCTGTCGAGCCGGCGTCGTTTCCTTCCGGCTGTCCGCTACTGTGAACCCGCCAACGATGATGAAACAATCGCCCCGCATGACGGCTGAACGTTTTCGCCGCCTCACGTCGCTCGCAGTCGGAGTTTCGATGGTGCTGGGCGTGGCCGCCTGCGAAACGAAAGGCGCTCCGGATGCGCTGGCGCCCTCGGGTGCGGTGGGAAGGGTCCGGCTGGTCAACGTGATCACCGACGTTGTGCGAGGTCGGGTGAACGCGAGCCTCGAAAGTCTCGTGTTCACGGTGGATCTGCTGTACACGGGGAGTGCACCGGCAAATCTCGGCGCACCCGCAACTGCGCCGTATGCGTCCGTGCTCGCTGGTAACCGCTCCTTTGTTCTCAAGCGTACGGCCGATACATCGGTGACCGTCGCCACACTACCATTTACCGTTGCGGAGGGTCAGGATCGCACCGTATACGCCGTGGGAGGAGCAGCAGGCACAGCGGTAACTGGTTTCATTACCACCGATACAAACAC
>JALYOO010000454.1 GCA_030856845.1 Gemmatimonadota bacterium | reverse complement strand
CTGATAGGTCGTTGCCGCCGATACGGTGATTGTACCGGAGGCCCCATCGCCGTCCACATTCGGTGTTTCAGTCGGAGGCGGCGGAGGTGGCGGTTGGACTGGCTGCTGAATGTCGGGCACCAACGGGTCGCTTCCGCACGCTGCGGGAAGCAGAGCAAGCGATGCGATTGCGGCGAACAGGGTGAGCGGACGAAATGACATGTTGGGAAGTGTGAATGCGGACAATGACGCCTCATGCAATATAGGCGTCACCATTGGTCGGGAGGAGCGCCAGGCACGTCACTGCTCGCGCCGAAGTTGCGGTGAGCCGTTAATTCGCGTGTGAATTCGGTAATTCTCCGATCTGGATGTAATGTAGCTTGGTGCGATGACCACGTCGCGTCAGGAGCTGGGACTGCGGGGGGAACAAGTAGCGCAGGACTGGCTCGTCGCACGCGGATGGCGGCTTATCGAGCGGCGATTCAGGAGCGGACATAGGGATATTGACCTTGTGATGGAGCGGGTTGCCGGCGACCACGTGATGATCGCATTCGTAGAAGTGAAAACGCGGGTGAGCGGGGCGTTCGGCGGTCCCCTGGGCGCGGTTCACTGGCGCAAGCAACGGGAGATGGCCCGCGCCGCCAGAGACTGGATGGCGTCAAGGCGGAGATCGTCGGATTACTATCGGTTTGACGTCGTGGGGGTGATTTGCGGAGGCGGTCCGCCGGAAGTAGTTCATGTTGAGAACGCATTTCGAGTCGGGTAAAACTTGAAATTCCGACTGGATCTTCGTATTTTATTCGGGTGCGACCGGGCAGCTTTTATGCGGGCCAATTTCGGCCGCATTTGCTCCCAGGTGTGCCGCAAAGTTTAACGACAACACGGGACGGATAAGATGGCGGTTTCGGTAATGGGCGAGGACAAGAAGAAGGCGTTGAACCTTGCCATCGCGCAAATCGAGAAGAACTGTGGGAAGGGCTCCATCATGAAGATGGGCTCGGAGTCGAGGGTTCGCATCGACGCCATTTCCACCGGGGCGATCAATCTCGACGCGGCGATCGGCGTCGGCGGCATTCCGCGCGGACGCGTAACCGAGATCTATGGGCCCGAGTCGAGCGGCAAGACGACGCTGTGTCTGCATGTGGTGGCCAATGCGCAGCGTGCGGGAGGGGTGGCTGCCTACATCGACGCGGAGCACGCGCTCGACACCGACTACGCGCAGAAGCTGGGAGTAGACATCGACAACCTGCTTGTATCCCAGCCGGACACGGGTGAGCAGGCGATGGAGATCTGCGAGATTCTCGTGCGCTCGGGCGCGGTGGATGTGGTCGTGATCGATTCGGTTGCGGCCCTCGTGCCTCGGGCGGAAATCGAGGGCGATATGGGCGAATCCCATATGGGCCTTCAGGCGCGGCTGATGAGCCAGGCACTGAGGAAGCTGACTGGCGCGATCGCGCGCTCGAAGACCTCGGTGATCTTCATCAATCAGCTGCGCGAGAAGATCGGGGTGATGTTCGGCAATCCCGAAACGACGACCGGCGGCAAAGCCCTCAAGTTCTATGCGTCGGTGAGGCTGGATATTCGCCGCATCTCCGCGGTGAAGGAGAAGGAAGACGTGATTGGCTCTCACGTTCGTGTAAAAGTCGTGAAGAACAAGGTGGCTCCGCCGTTCAAGCAGGCCGAGTTCGACATCATGTACTCGGAGGGCATCAGCCATGCGTCGTTGATCCTCGACATCGCGGCTGAGTCCGGTATCATCGACAAGTCGGGCGCCTGGTATAGTTACGGCCCGCAGCGCATAGGGCAGGGACGAGAAAACGCGAAGATGTACCTGAAGGACAATCCTGCGCTTCTCGCAGAGGTCGAGGAGAAGGTCAAGACGGTGCTTGGAATCAAGTCGAACGGTGGGGAGGCCGAGCCGGACAACGGAGAGGAATAAAGCCGCTCGACTACCCATGTCTGTAGCGGTTCACTCGCGGCCCGCCTGTCTACTGCTTGCGACGGGGATAGCGGGCGAAGTCCAGCGCACTACTACGGGCTCCTTCGGATGAGCCACGGGAAATTGCGCTCAGCGCATGATCAGGCTCTGTCGCTCCTGACCGCCCGCGCCTATTCAGTAGGGAATCTCCGCCGCAAGCTCGTCCTGAAACAGTATCCCGCCGACGAAGTGAGCAGCGTGATCGAGCGACTTATGAAGAGCGGACTACTCGACGATGAGCGATTCGCTGAGCAGTTCGTGAGAGGGCGTCTTCCTGGAAAAGGCGCGTCGCGCGTGCGTCTCAAGCAGCAGCTTTTCCAGCGCGGAATTTCCGCTGAGATAGCCGAGACGGCCATCGACCAGGTCATGAACGATGAACCGGTCGATACGCAATCGATGGTGATTCGGGCCGCCCGAAAGAAGCTCACCTCCATGAGCAACCTCGAGCCCGTCGTCCAGCGCCGGCGCCTTTACGCCTATCTGGGGAGAGCCGGCTACAAACCCGATGAAATCCGCCTGGCAATGTTGGCAGCCTTCGAGCCGGAGTAGAGCCAGCGATATATTTCGGCGATGAATCCCGCCGCGATCCGACGCAGCTTTCTCGCCTATTTCGAGCGGCAGATGCACACAGTGCGTCCCAGCAGCTCACTCGTTCCCGGCGACGACCCGACGCTCCTGTTCACGAACGCCGGAATGGTCCAGTTCAAGCGCGTCTTCCTCGGACAGGAAACAACGCAGTTCGGGCAGCGCGCGGCGACTTCGCAGAAGTGCGTCCGCGCCGGTGGAAAGCACAACGATCTTGAACAGGTGGGCCACACCGCGCGGCACCACACGTTCTTCGAGATGCTCGGCAACTTCTCCTTCGGGGACTACTTCAAGCGCGACGCAATCCGGTATGCCTGGGAGTATCTTACGGAGGACCTGGGCCTCGACCCGAGCCATCTGCGCGTCACTGTGTTTCACGAGGACGAGGAGGCGCGAGCGCTGTGGAAGGAGCAGGCCGGACTTCCCGACTCTCGCATCTACGGGCTTGGTGCTCACGACAATTTCTGGCAGATGGCGGACACCGGCCCCTGCGGTCCATGCTCCGAGATCTTCGTCGACATGGCGCACGTTGCGCGCGACTGGCGCTTTCCATCGGACGCGGAGGGCGAATGGACTGAGATCCACCGGGAGGATTTTTCTCTCGACGGTTTCGTTCAGGGGGCGGAGGCTGGCCGGTTTCTCGAGATCTGGAATCTGGTCTTCATGCAGTTCGACAGGCAGACCGACGGAACGCTGATTCCGCTTCCCAAGCCGTCGGTCGATACCGGAATGGGACTCGAGCGCATCTCGGCGGTGATGCAGGGTGTGACGAGCAACTACCACACGGAGCTGTTCACGCCGCTGATCGAGCGGATCGAGAGGTCCACCCGGATTGCCTATCGCGGCTGGGAATCCGATGAGTCGTATTGGCATACGTTCGACGGCGGTGACTCGTCGGGCGGGCGCCCGGTCGACCGTTCGGCAGCCGTAAAGGACGGCAATCGCGTCCTCATCGAGCCGGCCGCGTTTCGCGTGCTCGCCGATCATGCACGCGCTGTGGCGTTTCTGCTCGCTGACGGAGTATTTCCCGCCAACGAAGGCCGCGGATACGTGCTGAGGCGCATTCTGCGACGCGCCGTCAGACACGCCTGGCTCATGGGGAGTGCGACGCCAATCCTCGTCGATGTGGTGCAGCGGGTGATCGAGACGATGGACGACGTGTATCCCGAGCTTCGCACGCGCGAGCGACACATCATCGACACGACCCGCGCGGAGGAGCAGCGATTCCTCACGACCATCGACGGTGGCATGCGGAAGTTCGACGAGCTTGCGCCCGCGGCTACCACACAGGGTTCGGACGTCGTGACCGGCACTATCTCCGGCGACGACGCTTTCAAGCTGTACGATACCTTCGGCTTTCCGCTCGACCTGACAGAATTGATGGCCAGGGAGCGCGGATATACGGTGGACATCTCCGGTTTCGAGGCTGCTCTGTCCGCGCAGCGCTCGCAGTCCCAACAGGAAAGGAAATCGCGGAAGCTCGGCATCGAGGTCGACGAGTTCATCAACGGCACGTGGCGAACCACCATGCGCGACATCGATGTTGTCGTCGTCTCGGACGATGCAGCCAGCGCCGCCGAGAGTGGGCCGCTGCCATCCGAAACATCGTCGCTTGCCGGCATTCCTGAGGTGAAGTTCGCGGGCTACGACAATATCGAGCTCGAATCAGATGTGCTGGCGTTCCGCGCACTGCCAGACGGTCGAGTCGCGGTCATCACGAGGGAAACGCCTTTTTATGCGGAGTCCGGCGGCCAGGTATCGGACAGGGGGACGATCGAGGGAGATGGCTGGAGCGTAAACGTCGACGACGTGCGCAGAATCGACGGTCGTGTCACTGCGATCGGAAAGGCGCAGGGTGATGTGGCGTTTGGGCGCGTGAAGGCGTCGGTTCCGCGCGGCGCGCGGCGCGACACTGAGCGCAACCACACGGCCACGCACCTGCTTCACGCCGCGCTTCGCCAGTTGCTCGGCGAACACGTGCACCAAGCGGGATCTCTCGTTGCGCCTGATCGCCTCAGATTCGATTTCACTCATCACGGCCCGATGATCGAAGCGCAGGTGCGCGAGGTCGAGGAAGTCGTCAACCGCGGTGTTCTCGAGGGAATTCGGCTCGACATCAGTCAGCGCCCGTATCGGGAAGCAGTAGCCTCCGGAGCGATGGCCCTTTTCGGCGAGAAGTATGGAGATATTGTGCGCGTCGTAGCGATCCCCGGAGTTTCGGACGAACTGTGTGGCGGCACGCATGTGCGCAACACCGCGGAGATCGGCCTGTTTAGAATCGTCAGCGAGACGGGAGTCGCTGCCGGCGTAAGACGCATAGAGGCGGTGACTGGACCGCAGGCGCACGCGCTCGTGGCGAACCGCGAGCGAACCCTGGAAACGGTGGAGGGAATGTTGCGGGCCAATCCCGCGGCGGTGATAAAGCGCCTTCAGGCGGTGCTCGACGAACGCCGCACCCTGGAGAAGCGACTCGAGGAGGCTGTGCGAAGCGGAGGCTCCAGCGATATCGAGGACGCGCTCCAGAGCGCGGTGATAGTCGACGGCGTAAAGGTTGTCGCCGTCGCGGTGCGTGCCCCGGACATGAAGTCACTTCAGTCGATGGGAGACGCGTTACGCGAGAAGATGGGAGAGGGTGTCGCCGTGCTCGCAGCGTCATTCGATGATGGGAAGAGCTCGCTGATCGGTGTCGTGACGGACGGACTGCGCGATCGCGGACTTCGCGCAGACACGTTGCTCAAGGAAATTGCCGCGGCCGCGGGAGGGCGGGGCGGGGGCAAGCCCCATATGGCACAGGCGGGAATTCCCGACGCGATCCGCATCCCCGACGCGCTCGGGTCGGTGGCTGAAACAGTCCGCAGGCAGCTTCAGAAGTCCTGATGCCACGAGGGCGTTCCGCTGAACCCCAACAGGATTCAACGCAATGCGTGCTTGGCCGATGTCAGTTGTTCTGACCGCGCGGGAGTAGTTGAGTCGCAGCCCTGTACCAGTCGACGGTGCGGGCAATTCCGTCCGCGAGCCGAACGCGTGGCTCATAGCCCAGATCGGCTCGGGCCGCGCTGATGTCGCAGCACATTTCCCACACTTCGCTGTCGCGATAGGGAAGTGCTCCGAACCTGATCCGCTCCAATGCGTCGCCACCAATCGCCTGCGCCGTGGTCTCGATCAGTTTCCGGAGTGTGACTATCTCCCCGCTGCCGATATTGTAGATGGCGCCGTTCTCACGAAGCGGCGCGAGTCCGGCCAGCAGAAACGCCTGCACGTGATCGTCGACGTGCGCATAGTCACGAAGCTGTTCGCCGGCGGTGGCCTTCATTTCCTGGCCGGCCAGCAGCGTGCGGATAACCTGCGGTAATACGCGGCCGGGATCGTCGGCTGCTCCATACGGCCCGAACGGGCGGAGCGTGATGACTTCGCGACCGCTCTCGCGCGCCAGCGTCGATAGCAATACGACACTGGCGTTCTTGGTCGCCGGATACAGCCATGTGGGCTCGCAGGCGGTCTCCTCGGTGACCTGGCCGCGCTTGCGGCCGTACTCGCCGC
>JALYOO010000388.1 GCA_030856845.1 Gemmatimonadota bacterium | reverse complement strand
TGCCGCCGCGATTCCGGATCCTCGGCATGATCGGGTGAGCTCGCGCAACGCTGACCGCCGTCGCCGCGGTCGAAACCGCGCACCCTGACCAATCTGCGCCCACTAACGCCTTCCGCTAACAATTGCGTTGGAACCTGATCTGAACTAAAATACCCACGGGGGTATAGTGTTCTTTTGTTCGCGGAACTCAAAGATAGGTATCCAATGGCAGGATCCACAATTGGGCTACGCGTCGAGGGCATGACGTGCCTCGACTGCTCACGACGCATAACGAAGGCGCTCGAGAAAGTACCGGGCGTTAGCACAGCCAGGGTTGACTATCGCGCCGGGATGGCCGAGGTAGAGCTGGCGCAGCACGTTGCGCCTGCCACCTTGATCGCTGCGGTGGAACGTGCGGGTTACAAGGCAAGCGTGACGTCGGTTGAAACGGCGGCTGAGCCGGCCGCTGAGCCGGCCGCGGCCTCCCTGAAAAAGCCCGATGATCCGGACGAAGAACCACTAGCTACTGCGGGAGACGCGGACTTCGACCTCCTGATCATTGGCACTGGAGGCGCGGGCGTCGCAGCGGCGATTCAGGCTGTCGGAATGGGCGGGAAGGTCGCAATCATCGAATCG
Source organism: Gemmatimonadota bacterium (assembly GCA_030856845.1). Taxonomy (GTDB): domain Bacteria; phylum Gemmatimonadota; class Gemmatimonadetes; order Gemmatimonadales; family Gemmatimonadaceae; genus UBA4720. The sequence continues at coordinate 1,737 of JALYOO010000388.1, read as the reverse complement.
AATACCCTGGGTGGTACCTGCGTGAACGTCGGGTGCATCCCATCGAAAAACCTTATCGAGGCCGCGTCGCATTATCAGTCGTCAAGGCACGGCTTTCCCGGCATAGCTCCTTGCTCGCCCGCGCTCGATTGGAACGGGGTACTCGAAAGCAAGAACTCAGTCGTGGCGGAGCTCAGGCAATCGAAGTACGCCGACGTGATCGCCTCCTACCCCGGTCTTGTATTGATCGAAGGTCGTGCCCGGTTCGTTGGCGGTGGAAATGGATCTCCCGTGATCGTCGCCGTCGCCGAAGATGAGCGCAGCCACATCTATCGTGCGCGAAAAGTCCTGATCGCGACGGGCACGCGGCCGTGGGCTCCTCCTATCCCGGGGCTCGATGCGGTTGGTGCGCTGGACAGCACCAGCGTGATGGAGCTGACCGAGCTACCTGCCTCGCTACTCGTGCTGGGCGGGAGCGCGGTTGGACTGGAGCTCGGGCAGACATTCGCCCGCTTTGGCGTGAAGGTGACGATCGTCGAGCTTGCCCCGCGACTGTTACCGCTGGAAGACGAGAGCATTTCTGCGGAGCTGGAATTGCACCTTCGCGCCGATGGACTGGAGATACATACCGGAACAGAAACCGTTCGAGCTGAACGCGACGGTGACGAGGTTGTCCTCCACGTGAACCAGGGAAGCCTCGAGGGCACCTTCCGCGCTGCGAATCTGCTCGTTGCGGTTGGGAGACGTGCGAACATCGATAATCTCGGAGTCGGTTCCGTAGGAGTGACGCTCACCAGCCGTGGCTTCGTCGAGGTGGGCGCAACGATGCGTACCTCGAATACGGACATTTTTTCCGCTGGGGACGTGACGGGAGGTCCCGGGTACGTATACGTGGCCGCAGCCGGCGGTCGCGTTGCTGCCGAGAATGCTATGAAGAGCCTTGCTCCGACAGGTACGTCGAGTGACGACCCTCGCGAGCTCGATCTCTCGACTGTCCCGAACGTAACCTTCACGTCGCCTCAGGTTGGCTCAGTCGGGTTGACCGAAGCGAAAGCGCGCGAGCTCGGACACCACGTACAGATTGCGGTTCTCAAGATGGATCAGGTGCCACGCGCTTTCGTCAGTGGTGACACCCGCGGCATCGTGAAAATGGTTGCCGATACCGCGAGCGGAAAGCTACTCGGCATTCACGCCATCGCGCCACTCGCTGGTGAGCTCATGGGCGAGGCGGCGATGGCGATTCGCTTCGGCCTCACCGCCCGTGACGTCGCGGGTACGCTCCACCCTTATCTCACGTGGGCTGAGAGTCTCAAGCTCGCCGCCCAGGGATTCACGATGGACTTGAACAAGTTGAGCTGCTGCGCATGAGAAAGGTCATTTCCGGAGACAAAGGTGCGAGACCGAGAGCGCGCAAGAAACCATCGCGGACTGAAAAAAAGCGCACTGATGTGCAATCCGAAGGCAGGGTTTTGTTGCCGTCAGTGGCGGCATCCGTAGACGATCTCTATCTGACTGGCGATGCTGAGCGAGCAATCTACAACCGGCTGTCACGTCTCGAAGGGCAGGTGCGCGGCGTGAAAAAAATGCTCGCGGAACACAAGTCCTGCGACGAAATGCTGGTGCAGATCTCCGCACTCAAGCAGGCTGTCAACGGCGTTGCGGCCGAACTTCTCCAAGCGCACATGGAAACCTGCGTCCTGGGCCGGATAGAAGCCGGCGAGGGGCAGCGTGCGCTTACAAGTCTCCGAAACGCATTGG
>JALYOO010000384.1 GCA_030856845.1 Gemmatimonadota bacterium | reverse complement strand
ATCGCCAGCAGTGCGCGGGTCGCCGGAGTGTTCGTGACGCCCGCGTCTGGCAGTCCCAGGTTCTCGCGGGCGGCAAGTCCCATTACCGTCGCGGCCCGCGATGCCTCCTCACCTCGAACCTTCGCGGAGCCCCGTGTGCCCAGCTCTCCCGCCGTGAGGTCGATGATGGCGGTGCGCCGTCCCGCTGCCGCCGATCGCATGAGCGCGCCCGCGCATGTGAGCTCCGCGTCGTCGCGATGTGCGGCAATAGCCAATACGTCAACCGTCTCCATTCCCGCGAATATAGAGGATGCGCGGTGTGATCGCCTCAGTTCACGCCAGACTCACCGTGGCGACAAGCCAATGACTACTCGTGGCGCAACGCTTCGATCGGATCCATCTTCGCCGCCCGACGCGCCGGAAGTATGCCGAACACAATGCCGATGCCAACCGAAACGCTTACGGCAACGAGTGTCAGCGTCACGGGAATTCCGGCGTCGATGTTCATGAAGACCGTAGCAAGACGCCCCACACCGAGCCCGACGAGAATTCCGATCAATCCGCCGATACCGGTGAGTGTCGCGGCCTCCACCAGAAACTGGAGCATGATCTCGCGCTGCGTCGCCCCCATCGCTTTCCGCACTCCGATCTCCCGCGTGCGATTGGTGACAGACACCATCATGATCGCCATCACTCCTATTCCGCCCACCATCAGACCCACACTCGAGAGCACGATCATCACCAGGAAGAACACTCCGGTGATCTTGTTGAAAGTGTCGAGAATCTGATCCTGCGTGATCATGTCGAACGTGTTCTTCTCTGCCGGCCGGAGTCGTCGCTCCTCGCGGAGTGCCACCGTTACAGCCTCCTGGGCCGCTTCCGTAGTGACACCCTTCCTCGGTTTGACCGAGATGTACACGGCGTTCGTCTTATCGAGCGTGAACTGCTGGTCGAGCATCAGGTACGGCACGATGGCGCCCGTGGCCTGTCCGGGTGGCTCGAAGATATTGCTCGCTTTCTGATACAGGCCAATGACCTGAACGGGCCGCCCTCCGATGTGCACCTGTTTTTCCAGCACCGTCTCGCCGCCCAGGATTTTTCGCGCAGCACCCTCTTCCAGCACCGCGACCGCGGCGCCGCTCTTCATCTCGTCCTGCGTGAACCAGCGTCCGTCCACCAGATCCCCACCGTAGATCTCGGGAAATCCGTCGTCGGCCCCGTACACGATCAGATTCTGGGTCCGGACTCCCTTGTACTCGAGACGCGCCTGCACCTGGCCCCAGATGGCGGAGTAGGAGATTTCAGGCAGCATCTTGATGCGGCGGGCCTCGGCGTCAGACAGATCTGGCCTCACTCGAATCCATTTCGGCGGATTCTGCGGATCCACCGGCGTCTGCGAAAATGCCTTCATGACGTAGAACGTCGTCGGCCCCGCGATCTCGATCGTGCTGACAATCTGCTGCTTGATCCCCTGTACGATCGCCGCCATTGCCATGACAGTCGAAACACCCATCACCACTCCGAGAATCGTCAGACCGGAGCGCAGCTTATTCGCTCGGAGTGTATCGATCGCGACGGCAACGTTGTTCCTGATCCGTTCGCCGAACATTTATTCCTGCCTCAACGCTGCAATCGGATCGAGCTGGGCCGCCCGCGACGCGGGATAAACACCGAACAGCACGCCCACACCCGCTCCCAGCGATAGTGCCAGTGCAATCGACCAGGCGGTGACCTTTGCGGGGAGCGGAGACGCTACGGAAACGAGTCCCGCCAGTCCCCATCCGGCGGCAACGCCGAGCAGTCCACCAACACTCGCCAGCACGATCGCTTCGGCGAGGAACTGCCGCCTGATATCGCGCGACCGTGCGCCAAGCGCCTTCCTCACGCCGATCTCCCGCGTGCGCTCGGTGACGGACACCATCATGATGTTCATGATGACGATTCCACCGACAACGATTCCGATGCCGACGATAGCGGGAATTACGGAAAAGAGGACTCGCGTGAGGTTTTTCCAGAACTCGATCAGGGCGTCGGCCGTCTCGACCGAGTAGTCGCTGTCCTCGCCCGGATGCAACCGGTGGGAGGTCCGCATCGCGCCGTCGGCGAGTGCCATTCCCTCTGCCACTTCCTCCGCTGTCGCCATCTTCACCGACACGGTCGTAGTGCGTCGCCGCCCGTACAGAGACTCGAAGCTCGTCAGCGGCAGAAGCGCGAACCCGTCGAATGACTGGCCCAGCATGCGTCCTTTCTTTTCGACGACTCCGACGATGGTGAATGTCGCGGTGAGAATCCGGATTGGCTTTCCGAGGGGATCGACGTTCTCGTAGAGCTTTTCAGCGACGTCGGCACCGATCACCGCTACTGGACGCCGCTGTGTCACGTCGAGATCGGTGAGCGGGCGTCCGGCGGAGAACTTGTAGTCCTGGACGACCTGGTACGGCGCGGTTACTCCGATGATCGCAACTTCCCCCAGCGTACGGCTGTTCCAGTGGACGTCAGCAATCGGCGAAGGCCAGCCCGATTGAAGGCTGATCGCCTCCGCGTGCGGGACCGCGGCGATCACGGCGGCGGCGTCAGCCTCCGTGATACGCGGCCGCTTCTGTATCCGGCGGAACTCCTCGTCATCGAACAGTCCGATCTGAATCGGCGAGCGCCGCACCTGAAATGCATTCCTGCCGACAATTGCACCGGCCAGGTTGTCGGTCACGTACGCGTTCATTCCCTGAATGATCGCGACCACCGCGACGAGAAAAGTCACGGAGACGATGATACCGAGAAGTGTGAAAAAAGAGCGGAGCTTGTTTTCCCGCAGTTGCTGAAGCGCCGTGAGGACGACGTCCGCGAAATTCATTTCGCGAACGTCAGGCGTTCACTCGTATCGAAGTGCTTCGACGGGGTCGAGGCGCGACGCGCGGGCCGCTGGAAGCATGCCGAATACGATGCCGGTGACAGCACTTACTCCGAGTGCCGCGACGATTGCCAGCGGCGGTGTGGATGCGGGTACGGGCGTGAATCTGTTGACGAGAAAGGCAACGGCCGAGCCGGCCACGAGCCCGATGCTCGCACCGACGCAGGTCAACGTAGCGGCCTCCACCAGAAACTGCCAGAGAATCGTTTTGCGCGTGGCGCCGAGCGCCTTGCGAACTCCGATCTCTCGCGTTCTCTCGGTGACGCTGATCATCATGATCGCGACCACGCCGACGCCGCCCACCATCAGCCCTACCGCCGACAGGGCGATCATGATTACGAAGAACACCCCGAAGAAGCCGTCGTAGATCTCCATCAGTCCGTCGGACGTGATGATGGCGAAGTTGTCCGGAGCGCTCGGCCTGAGTCCGCGCTGGCCGCGGATCAGCGCGGTGACCGCGTCGATCGCCTGGTCGCGCGGGACGGTGCTGTGAGGCTTGATCGTGAGGTCGAGACGCCGGAGGAGGAATCCAAGGTGGCGTCGTCCCGCCTCGATGGGAATCATCGCCTTGGGATCACTCCCCGCGGCCGAGGATGTCGGCTTTCCCAGAAAGCTCCCGACGTTGTGGTGGATCCCAATCACCATGAACGGCTTGCCGTCTATCTCGATGTATTTATCCAGAGGTTCGGACTCGCCGAACAGGCGCTCCGCCATCTTGTCGTTGATCACCACCACGTTGGCTCCCGTGGTGTTCTCCGCATACGTGAAATCGCGGCCGGCAGTGATGTCACCGCCGTCGGCTTCGAGCCACCCGGCGCTGTATCCGTCGAGTCCGCCGCCCGAAATTTCCTTGTCCTTGTACTTGAACTTCGCTCCCGCGCCGATGTGGCTCGTCACCGCGGCTATCTCCGGCAGCGATGATATGCGGTCGGCCTCGCTCATCGTGATGGGCGGATTGCGCCGCCAGGCACATGTTTCGTCGGTACCGTCGCAGATAGTCGTGAGACTCACGGGACGCCGGTACATGTAGAAGCTCGTCGGGCCCGCGGACTCGAGATCCTTCGCGACGCTGGCGTTGATTCCGTGCACCGCCGCGGAAAGCGTCACGACCACGAAAACGCCGACAGCTACGCCGAGGATCGTCAGCGCGGCCCGCACCTTGTTCGACCGGATAGCGTCGAAGGCGATGCCGACACCCTCGCCGACGTTGAACAGCAGCGGTGACAGCCTCATCTATTCCTGCCTCAGTGCAAGGATCGGATCGAGCTTCGACGCCCGGCTCGCGGGATAAATGCCGGAGATGATTCCCACTCCGGCCCCGACGAACACGCCCGCGATGATCGACCACGGTGCAACGGTGGCAGGCAGCGGCGACACTGCTGCAATCACTTGCGCCAGCGAGATACCGATCACGATACCGAAGATGGCGCCTACCGTGCTGAGCGTTGCGGCCTCGACGAGGAACTGCGACATGATGTCGCGCCGCCGGGCGCCAAGAGCCTTGCGGATGCCGATCTCCCGCGTTCGCTCAGCAACCGCGACGAGCATGATGTTCATGATCACGATAGCGCCCACGATCAGACCGATCGCCGGCAAAATGACGCCGGCAATCACGAGCTTGCTCTTGATGCCGGTCCAGAAGGTGAGGGCGGACTCGGAAGTTTCGAGGGCGAAGTTGTCAGGCTGCGCCGGCCGCAGTGCGCGTCTTCCTCGCATCACCTGACGGATTGTCTCGATCGTCTCCGTCATGTCAGCGTCGCCGGCGACCTTGATTTTCAGCGCGTCGATGACGAGCGGGCGATTCACCACGTGCCGGAGCGGCGACCGGTAGGGAGCGATGACGAACCGGTCCAGCGACAGTCCGAAAATGCTTCCCTGCGACTCTGCCACGCCGATGACGGTGTAGGGAAGTCCGGCAACCTTCAACTGCCGGTTGAGCGGGTCGAGGTTCGGGAAGAAGCGACTCGCTATCTCCTGCCCCACAACGATCACCGGCGTTCCCAGTGCCATCTCCTGAATCGTGATGACGCGTCCGCGTTCCACCTTCATTTCGCGGATCTTGAAGTAGTCCCCTTCCACGGCACTCGCCTGAAGCATCGTGGGTTTGGCCCATTGCGAGCTCATCGAAACGTTGTCGTAGCCCTCTGCCGACCAGAGCGTGCCGGGGGGAAGCGAGGCGACTACCGGCTCGACGTCGGTGATGAGAATGCGCGGACGCCGCTGCATCTCACGCCACTCGGCTTCACTCATGTCTTCCCCGATCTCGGGGATGTGACGCAGGCTCACAGTGTTCACACCGACGAGCTTGCCTACAAAATCGTGCTCCATGTAGCTGCTCATCCCCTCGACGATCGACACGACGGCGATCAGAAACATCACTCCGATGGTGACGCCGAGCAGCGTGAAGAAGCTCTTCAGCTTCTGCACGCGGATTTGAGCGAGTGCGAGGCGGATCGCGTCGAGAAATGGCATTCAGCTACTTCACGCCGATGGCGCCATGCCCGCCGGACTGAACCTTCTCGGCGAATCTCTCCCGGCGATCGTCACTTTCGATCATGCCGTCGCGCAACACGATGACGCGCCGAGCGTGGGCCGCGATGTCGGGCTCGTGGGTGACCATGATCACGGTCTGGCCCTGCGATGCGAGCTCCTCGAACACTCGCATGATCTCCTCCGAAGTGGTGGAGTCGAGGTTTCCGGTCGGCTCGTCGGCGAGCAGGATGGATGGCTCGTTCACCAGAGCGCGTGCGATCGCCACGCGCTGCCTCTGTCCTCCTGACAGCTCGTTTGGCCGGTGCGTGACGCGGTCGCCCAGCTGAACGCGCTCGAGCGCGGCCACTGCGCGGCGCTTGCGCTCGTCGGACGGAACTCCCGCGTAGACGAGCGGCAGCTCCACGTTGTGCAGCGCGGTTGCGCGCGGCAGCAGGTTGAAAGTCTGGAAGACGAACCCGATCTCCCGGTTTCGCACCCGTGCGAGCTCGTCGTCAGCCATGGTGGAAACGAGATTGCCGCCGAGCCAGTACTCGCCGGCATTGGGCGTGTCGAGGCATCCGATGAGATTCATCAACGTGGATTTTCCCGAACCGGATGGCCCCATGATAGCCACGTACTCGTTGCGGCGGATGGCGACATCGACTCCCCGAAGGGCGCGCACGATCTCGCCTCCCATGTCGTACTCGCGCTTGAGGCCGCGGGTGACGATGACCCAGTCCTTTTCCGGTGCCTGTCCCGCTCGTTGCGTAACCGCCATTCGCTCTGCGGTTACGCCGATCGGTACTTCCTCTGTGGTGTTCATCAGGTCTTTTTGGCCTCGTCCTTCTTCTTATCGTCGGAAACGCTGCTCTTGACGCGGCTGCCGTCCTTGAGCTCGCGAATCGCCTGGTAGGTGCCGCCGACGATGCGGTCGCGCTCCTTGAGCCCGTCGACCACCTCGAAGTACTTCTCGCCGGCTATACCAACCTTTACGGGGCGGAACGTGACTTTGTTGTCCGTGGCAACGACGAACACTCCCTCGACATCACGCTTGCCCACCTGCTTGGTCGGTGCCGCCTTGGCCAGAGTGATTCCCGCCGTGTCCTTGTTGGCGAGGGAATCCTCGCGCACGGTGAGCGCGATAA
>JALYOO010000375.1 GCA_030856845.1 Gemmatimonadota bacterium | reverse complement strand
ACCAAAGCAGACACAAAATCAGGTACTGCAGCGGGCCTCGACGCGCCATTCACAGCTGAGGATATCGCCTTCCTCGACGAGATTGCGGACACGATTCTGCCGGAGACCAGCACGCCCGGCGCAAAGGCAGCGAAGACCGGCGCCTTCATGGCGCTGATCGTCACCGACAGCTACCAGCCCAACGACCAGAAAGTTTTTCGCGAGGGCATGCGGAAGGTCGATGAGGCAAGCCGCAAGGCGCATAACGTCTCATTCATGACCGCGAATCCGCAGCAGCGGCTTACAGTTCTCGAGGCACTCGATCGCGAGCAGAAGGCCTATAGCGACAATCGTGACGCGGAGAACCGCAAAAAATCTGAGAAGTCCCTGCCCGACCAGCGCAAGGAAGGGTCGAAAGACGCGGCCGCCCCAGCGGCGGCGATCACCGCTGATCCTCCGGCGCACTATTTCCGGATGATGAAGGAGCTGGCGTTGCTCGGCTATTTCACCTCGGAGATCGGATACACGCAGGCGATGCGCTACGAGGAAACACCGGGGCGCTTCGATCCGTGCGTGCCGTACCAGGCCGGTGACAAAATCTGGGCGGGGCACGCGTGAAGCCGGCACAGCCGCGACACGACGCTATCGATGGCTGTGCGTGATTGATGCTGTGTTCACATCAGCCTGCGACACCAATCCGCATCGCAAACGCAAGCATTCGGTGACCAGTTGAAACGGTGACAGCCATGCAAGCGCGCAATAGTCCGAGCGTTGCTTCTGCGATTCTCGTCATTTGCAGTGGACTGTTGGCTGCATGCAGCACAACAGGCAGTGTCGGTGGACCGGCACGCGTTCCGGCGCCCATCCGCACAGCCGTGACTCCGCGCGTCGTTCCCGAGCCGGTGTCCGTCACACCCGGCAGCGGCGCGTTCGTGCTCGCGAGCTCGGCCAGTATCGTCGTCGATCCTGGAAACATGGAAGTTTCGCGGACGGCGGAGCTCCTCGCATCGCTCGTGCGGCCTTCCACGGGATTCGCCGTGCCGATCTCGACCTCGGGCGCCCCGGTTCGTGGCGCAATCGTCCTTCGCCTTTCCGCTGACACGGCGCTCGGCGCCGAAGGCTATCAGCTCACAGTGGGGGCCGACTCCGTTCGTATCACCGCGCATGCTCCGGCGGGATTGTTCCACGGTGTGCAGACCCTGCGTCAGCTGCTGCCACCGCAGATCGAGTCACACCTGGCGCTCTCGCGCACGGCGTGGACGGTTCCTTCGGTCACGATCACGGACAGGCCGCGCTATTCATGGCGGGGCGCAATGCTCGATGTCGCGCGACACTTTTTCACCGTGCCGGAAGTGAAGCAGTACATCGATCTGCTGGCGCTGTACAAATTGAATGTGCTCCACCTCCACCTGGCCGACGATCAGGGCTGGCGCATCGAGATCAAGTCGCGCCCCAGGCTCACCAGCGCCGGAAGCGTTACACAAGTGGGCGGCGGTCCCGGCGGATACTTCACGCAGGACGAGTATTCGGACATCGTGCGTTACGCACAGGCGCGATACGTGACGATCGTTCCCGAGATCGACATGCCGGGACATACCAACGCTGCACTGGTTGGATATCCGGAGTTGAGCTGCAGCAAGCGTCCTCCGGCGCTGTACACTGGAACCGAAGTGGGCTTCAGCACGCTGTGCGCGAACAAGGAAGAGACTTATGCGTTCGTGGACGATGTGGTGCGTGAGATCGCCGCGCTGACGCCCGGCCGCTACTTCCACATGGGCGGCGACGAGAATCCGATCCTCAGCAAGGAAGACTACGCGAAGTTTGTCGAGCGCACGCAGGACATCGTGGCGCGGCACGGCAAGCAGATGGTCGGGTGGGAAGAGATCGCTCGGGCGCGCTTGCATCCGACTACGATTGCGCAAGCCTGGGCAACCGATACAGTTGCTGCCGCCGCGGTGCAGTACGGCGCCAAAGTCATCCTGTCACCGGCCAAGCGGACGTATCTCGATATGAAATACGATCAGTCCACCGAGCTTGGGCTCACGTGGGCGGCCCTCATTGAAGTGCGCGACGCCTATGACTGGGATCCGGCGACCTACATGAAGGGTGTAACGGACGCGAACATCATCGGCATCGAGGCGCCGATCTGGTCGGAGACGGTGCGTAACATCACGGCAGCCCAGTATCTGGCAATGCCACGCCTGCCCGCACTCGCCGAGGTCGCATGGACGCCGCAGCGTGCGCGAAACTGGGAGGGCTTCAGCAGGCGACTCGCGACGCATGCACCAAGATGGAACTTCCTCGGGGTGAATTATTATCGGTCGCCGCAAATCCCGTGGTGACAGTTGTTGCGGTTGCTACTCCAGGTTTCACACCACACATTCCCGGGGTGCTGACTGACCCCCACGCAAACCTGCGCGATCGAGTTCTTCACGAGCTTCTCGACGGCGCGGGCGAAAGTGATCCGGCGATGCGAAAGGCCGCCGCCGATGGCAGCAGCGTTCCGGTGGATCTTCAGGCACTCGTCGACAAGATTCACCGCCATGCCTACAAGGTGACAGATGACGACATTGCGCGTCTCCGGGCCAGGTACGGCGACGATCAGATGTTCGAGGTCATTGTAAGCGCGTCACTCGGAGCATCGCGGCAGCGCTTGCTCGCCGGGCTCCAGGCGCTGGACGAGGCGTGAGACTCCAGAAAGTTCATCAGGGACATCGTCTCCCGGACAAGGCGGTGCTCGCCTCATGCGAGTCGTCATGGGCCACGCACCCGGCGTTGTGCGCACGCTGCGCTACCGAAAGGAATTCTTCGGACACCCATTTTCCGAGCTCACACAGCAGGTGATGCGCGGACCGTCGCCCTGGACCGTCGGCGAGCGCGAGTTATTCGCGGCCCTCGTGTCGCGCCTCAATCAATGCGTGTTCTGAACGAACGCCCACTCCGCGGTCGCGGAGGCGGCACTGGGTGGCAATACGACCGAGCTCGTCCTCAAGGATTACCAAAGCGCTCCGATCGACGAGAAGCTCCGCGCGATGCTCGGGCTGCTCGAAACGTTCACCCTCCATCCCGAGCAGCTGAGCGCGGGTAGCGTTCGCCCGGTGCTCGAGGCCGGGGTGCCGCGCGAGGCGGTTCGCTACGCTTTCTACGTCGCGTTTCTGTTCAATACCTACGACCGGCTTGCCGACACGCTGGGCTGGCAGCTGCCGCATTCCCGATACTACCACAAGGCCGGGCGCTTGCTTCTGAAAAAGGGATATCTCTAGCGCGCGGTCGCCACCAGCCGACAGTAGTAATCTCGCCACAAACCAAGGAGAGACTTTGATGAAGATTTTCGCCGGCATGTTCGCCGCTGTTACGCTGTGCATCGCGTCCAGGACCGAGGCCCAGGTAACCCCGGTTCCGCAGCAACCAATCGGGTTTTTCATCACCAGTGTCGGTCCAGGTGACGGTGCCAACCTCGGGGGGCTGGCCGGCGCGGATGCGCACTGTCAAACCCTGGCCAGGGCTTCGGGAGCGGGCGCCCGTACGTGGCACGCGTATTTGAGCTCGACCGCTGCTGCAGGTCAGCCACCCGTAAACGCCCGCGACCGCATTGGCGCCGGCCCGTGGTACAATGCCAAAAGCAGTCTCATTGCGTGGAGCGTCTCCGACCTTCATGGCGACGTGCATCGTGATCGCAACAGCATCAACAAGGAATTCGCGCTGAATGAAAAAGGATTGCCCGTCAACGGACGCGGCGACACCCCCAATCAGCACGACGTTCTCACCGGCTCGGATTCATTTGGACGCGCTCTTCTTGGCAGCGCTGTGACGACCACGTGCAATAACTGGACAGGCAACACGACCGGCAACGCGTTGGTCGGGCACCACGACCGGACTGGCGGCGGAAATTCCTCGTGGAATTCAGCGCACGCCAGCCGGGGATGCAGTCAGGCAGAGCTGGTGGGTACCGGTGGGGCCGGCCTCTTCTATTGCTTCGCGTTATAAGACGCTAACTGAAGTCCGCAACGTGTCGCATTCGAACCCGGCGTGGACCGACGACAATACGCACGATCCCGGCGTAACGCTGCTCGAGGCGCTGATTTACAATTTGTCAGACAATGCCACGGATTTCGGGCGCCGACTCCGTATCGGGGTCTGCGGCTGGCGATGTGTGCTGGTAATCACACTGGTCACCGCCGGAGCGGTGTTGCTGATTCAGAGCCGTCCGGGTGAGGAGTCAGTCGACTCCTGAGTTAGACGAACGCCCGACGCGCTCAACGGACTGACCCGGCTCGCGCTCGATCACCTTGTGATAGGGATCGATGCCCGCTCCCCTCCGGTGACGTGATCGTGTGCGCATGAGCACGCGCGAAGCTTGTGAATCCCCTGCCCACGCGCTGCCGTAGGAGGCGGTCCCGCAGTGATATGCGCAGCTCCGAAATAGCATCGGTCTGCCAATCGTCCGAGTGCAGCACACACCCCAATCTTCGAGGAACACACATGATCGATCGGATCCTTCCGGCGCGGATTGACAACCGCTACCGGGGGCACCCGCTGGCGCTCTGGTTGTTCGTACCGATCACGTTCCTCAACGTGTCGAGAAGCCTCACTCACCTGCTCAAAGCCGATGGCGGTGCGCAGTCGATTTCCACTATACCACTCGATACGTATTCCGCGTCCGCGGCG
>JALYOO010000358.1 GCA_030856845.1 Gemmatimonadota bacterium | reverse complement strand
CCGCACCATTCTGGAACCGCGCCGCTCAATGAATTGTAGGTTCATGTGGGCTCCAATAAGGAGCCGCACCGCATTTGCTGCAACCAACCGTAAATGAAAGCATAGATGAGTGAATCCGCACCGGCTGCCCCGCAGCCCACGACGCTCGAAGAATCCCGCCAGCGCATCCGCGACGCGCTGATGAATGCCAGCAAGGTAGCGGTCGGCACCCACGCCGGTGAAGAAGTTCGCGTCCGGATGATGCACCCTGGCGCCTGGTTGCCCGACGACGCGACAGCGCGGCCGCTCGTCTATCTCGCATCGATGAAGAATGACCCCAAGGTGCGCGAGATGACGACGCGCCCCGAGGTCGCTCTCCTGCTCCACGAGTCTCCGACCGGCGAAGAACACACGAGCTGGGAGATGGAGGTCACTGGCCGCGCCGAAGTGGTGAGGGACCCGGAGGAAAGGGAGCGCGCGAAACAGGCCACGATGCGCACATCGTCAATCGTTAGATACATCGATTCCATAGGCCAGATCGATCTGCTCGCATTCATGCGGGTCACCCCGCGTTTCATGAAGCACCGTGTTTTCGGGGAGATAGTCGCCGGCCGTCCACCGTCCATCATCGATTTTGGCGACTCGGCGGCGGACCGCTCGGGCGACATGGCTCTAATCCGGCGCCGGCTGGGCGTCTGGAAAGAAACTGTCCGCTGGGCGTCGCTCACCGCCAGCGCAGCATCGGTGGCCGTCGGAATCGCCGCCGCCTTTGCGACGACGGGGAGCGTCAGCTGGAGTTGGGCTGTTGTTACACTAAGTGCGGCCGTATCTCTCCAGGCGTGCACGAACATCAAGAATGATCTCGACGATCAATTGTCCGGCGCCGACGACAAGAATCTGACTCCGATTCTTGGGCTCACCGGCGGGTCACGGGTCATGCAGCGCGGTCTCGCCACGCGCGGCGAGCTCCTCGTTGCAATGCTCGCATTCGGCGTCCTCAGCTCGGTGATCGGTCTCTACTTCGCCCTCGCGGGACGCCCTGCCGTGCTTCTCTTCGGAATCCTCGGACTGCTCATCGGCTTCGTTTACACCGGCCCGCCATTCCGGCTAGCCAACCGCGGCTTGGGCGAGCTTGCCGTAGGCGTGGCGTTCGGAGTCGGTATCGTCTGTGGCGCTGCCTACGTGCAGGCGGGGTTCGTTCCGGCCATCGCCATCTGGGCATCGCTGCCTGTTTCGATTCTTGTTGCGCTTCTCCTTTTCATCAACGGGTTCCAGGATGCCGTGAGCGACGACGCGGTCGCAAAGCGAACCGCCGTTGTGCGGCTCGGAAAAGAGCGTGCGAGCAGGGTATACCCGCTCATTGCGGGAGCGGCAACGCTCCTCCTGGTAGGCTTCGTCGTTGCCCGCGTTCTGCCTTCGTTCGCATTGCTCGGACTGGCCGGAGTACCGCTGTTCGTGAAAGCTGCGCGAGTGGCGCGCAAGAGCTTCGACGCCCCGATGGAGCTCGTGCCCGCGAACGCATATACCGCTGTCGGACACCTTGCGAGCGCGCTCGGACTCGCCGTCGGCCTCGCGTGGGCGGGAATCGGCGGCGGCGTGAACGCGGCACTAGTCGCCGTCGCGCTGGCGGGCGTTGCGGTGATCCTCTACTACAATCGTTCCATCGGCCGCATGTCTCAGGCGTTCTACGGCGTGAAGGACGCAGTGGCGCGAGGCTGATCCATGAGAAGACTATCTCGCATTCTCGCGACGCTGTCGATCAGTGCGGCAACTTTTGCCGTATTCACGCCGTGCATCGCGCAGGCGCAGGCAACAGGTAGCGTCAGCGGAACGGTAACTCGCGCCGCGGCAGCGGGAATTCGGCTCGGTAGCGTGATCGTTTCGGTCACGGGAACCACGCTCGCCACCACAACGGGCGCGGATGGACGGTTTGCCTTTCCACGCGTACCTGTCGGGCAAAGAACGATCGAATTCCGCTTCCTCGGCTTTGCTCCCAGGCAGATTCCCGTCGAGGTCGTGTCGGGGCGCGCAGCGACAGTCGATGTAGCGATGGAGACACTCGCCCTTCGGCTCAGCGACGTCATCGTCTCGACGGCTTCGCGATCCCCTGAGCGTATCGTCGAAGCTCCCGCCGCCATCAGCGTCGTAAACCCGCAGGTTGTCGCCGCGCTCGCGCCAACCGGACAGACTCCACTCGTGCTGACCACTGTACCCGGAGTCGACATCGTGCAGAACGGCGTCAACGACTTCAACGTGAATGCGCGCGGATTCAACTCCTCGCTCACTCGGCGTGTACTTGTCCTGGCAGATGGGCGAGACGTCGCGATTGCTTTCCTCGGCTCGCAGGAATGGGGCGCGATGGGTTCATCGCTCGACGGCATGTCGCGAATCGAGATGGTGCGCGGTCCGGGTTCGGCGCTGTACGGCGCGAACGCTTTCTCCGGCGTGCTCACGATGACATCGCAGACCGCGCGTGAAGCTAAGGGATCGAAAGTCACCCTCGCTGCCGGCGAGCTCAGCACGCGTCGTGTCGATGCGCTCCACGCCGGTGTCTTCGGCGACGAGCGCTTCGGATACAAGCTCGGCGCTGGATACAACACTAGCGACACCTGGGCCCGGTCTCGTACGCGCCGCGACAGCACCGACATCATCCGAGAGTACGAAAGGGCGACCGACGACAGCATCGTCAAGTCGCGCGAATCACGATCGTTGATCGGACAGACAATCGATCCAGCGACGCTGTCCGCATCTGGTGATCGCGATCCGGTCACCAGCGCCTACGGCACCGCGCGGCTCGACTACTACGTCCCGGGCGGTTCACTTGCCACTGTCGAGGGCGGCCTTGGCGAATCGCGCAACGAGACCTTTGTCACCGGCCTCGGCAGGGTGCAGGTCGCGAGGGCACAGCGGCCGTGGGGCCGAGCGGCGTGGGCAAGCGACCGGTTCAACATTCTGACGTGGTACACGGGGCGCGATACGCGAGACCCGCAGTGGTCGCTCAGCTCCGGTACTTTCTTTCTCGAGAAATCCGCGGTCGCGCATGGTGAGGTTCAGTACAACAATTCGCTGTTTAACAATCGCGGGCGCTTCGTCGTCGGTCTCTCCGCGCGTTCGACTCACCTGAATACGTCGCAAACGCTCGTCTCTGCGGAAAACGACGATCGGACCGACAAGCTGTACTCGGCTTACGGGCAGCTGGAGTACCGGTTCTCGCCAAAACTCAAACTGGTGACCGCGACGCGCTGGGACGACGGAAATCTTTTCCAGCGTCAGTACTCTCCGAAGGCCGCCGTCGTCTACTCGCCCACCGACAACAGCGCCCTCCGCCTCTCCGTGAACAAGGCGTTCCAAACGCCGAACTACTCCGAGTACTTCCTGTTCGCCAACGCTGCGGCGCCGACAGCGAGCCCCGCCGCACTTGAGGCAGCGCTGGAGGGATTTCTTGCTACTGGCCGCGCGATCGGAACGTCCGGCCTGCCGGCGACTCTTCCGTGGAACTTCGAGACCGCGACACCTGTTCTCGCCCGCGGAAACGCCGCGCTCGACGTCGAGAAAATTACCGGTTACGAGCTTGGCTACTCCGGGGCGCTGCCGCGAAACGGATATCTGACGCTCGACCTGTTCTGGAACGACAAGCGTGACTTCGTGACCGACCTGCTGCCCAACGTCAATCCTGCATTTCCCCAGTATCGCTACGACGACGGCGGCACGAACGTGCCGGCGTATCTCGATGCGATCGCGGCGCGGGCGGCGGCACTTCCTGCCGGAGCGATCCCCGAGTCGCAGCGGCAGCAGATAATCGCCGGTGCACAGGCGCTGCGCCGGAACTTCGACGCGCTTGTTGCGAGAACGCAGCCGTTACTGGCAACCGTGGAGGGCAGGCGCGCCCTCGTCGTTTCGTACAGCAACGCCGGCCGCGTTAAGGAAAAGGGAATGGAAGCCGGTCTTTCCATGCAGATCACCGGCGCGCTTAAGGGCGAGCTGAGTTACGCGCTGTTCACCTTCAAGGTCGAGGAGGCGAGTCTTGGTGCTGACGCACTCCTGCCGAACACACCCAAACACAAGGGTGCGCTCGGACTGACCTGGCAGGGCGCTCGTGGCCTCGACCTCACCGGGTCGCTTCGCATGGTGAGCGGCTACCAGTGGTCGGCGGGCGTTTTCACCGGGTACGTCCCTCCTTCTCAATTCGTCAATGGCGGGGCATCGTATCAAGCGAGCCCGCGTCTCAAGGTGTTTCTCACCGGCACCAACATCTTCGACCAGCAGCGCTTTCAGGTGTTTGGCGGATCAGTGCTCGGCCGTCGCCTCATCGGGGGAGTCACAGCGACCTTCTGACTCTGCCGACGCGCGTCACCGCCGCTTCCCTCCGCGCGGTGTCCGGCGCATTTTTGCACCCCGATGACCGAGGAGACGAACAGCTTCGCCCGGGCTCTCGCCGGCCGATACACGATTGAGCGAAAGCTCGGACAGGGCGGAGCCGCGACCGTCTGGCTCGCTGACGACGTCCGTCACCGCCGAAAAGTCGCCATCAAGGTTCTCCGCCCCGAGCTCGCCGCCATGCTCGGGCCCCAGCGTTTCCTGCGCGAGATCGAAATAGCCGCAAGCCTGACACATCCAAACGTCCTTCCGCTGTTCGATTCCGGCGAAGTCGACGGGGTCCCGTTCTACGTGATGCCCTACGTACCCGGCGAATCGCTGCGCGGCCTGATGAACAGGCAGAAGCAGATGCCGATCGACGAGGCAGTGAGGATCGCGAGCCAGGTCGGGTCCGCGCTTGCCTTCGCGCATGGCAAGGGCGTGCTGCACCGGGATATCAAGCCGGACAATGTCCTGCTCTCATTTGGACAGGCGTTGCTTGCCGACTTCGGTATCGCCCGCGCGATTGACGTGTCGTCGAACGAGCGCCTGACGATGGTCGGCATTGCCGTTGGAACACCGGCCTACATAAGCCCGGAGCAGGCTGCCGGCGACCCGAACGCTGACGAGCGCTCGGACCTTTATTCCCTTGGTTGCGTGCTGTACGAGATGCTCGCCGGGCAGCCGCCATTTACAGGCGCTTCGGTTCAGGCGATTATCGCCAAGCGATTTCTGGAGAAACCGCCGCCCGTCACCACTCTTCGTGACGGCATCCCGATCGCCGTCGCGGTCACGGTGATGCGATCGATCGAGCGCGACGCGGCGCGTCGCTATGACACAGTCGACGAGTTCGTCAAGAGCCTCTCGTCCGACATCACCGTGTCGCGAGATCAGCTGCGCGCTCACCAGAGGGAAGGAACTTCACGAGAGCATTCGATCGCGGTACTTCCCTTCACCAGCATGTCGGCCGATCAGGAGACCGAGTACTTCGCGGACGGCATGACTGAGGACTTGATCAGCGCACTGTCGCACGTGCCGTCGATGCGAGTACCGGCACGCACATCGTCCTTCGCGTACAAACGATCCACGGAGGATGTTCGCACGGTCGGCCAGAAGCTCGGCGTCGCGTCCGTGCTGGAAGGCAGCATCCGTCGTGTTGGAAATCGTTTGAGAGTGACGGCTCAGCTGATAAACGTGGCGGACGGGTTCAACCTCTGGTCGGAGCGCTACGACCGGGAGATGAAG
>JALYOO010000348.1 GCA_030856845.1 Gemmatimonadota bacterium | reverse complement strand
CTCCTTCTACTGCAGAGATCGCATTGCGGATGACGGAGACTATTTCGGGCCGGCGCCCTTCGGAAAAATTGGGAACGCACTCTATCAGCTTCATGTCAAATGTCGGGGGACGATGTTGAGTCCTGCAGCTCATGCAGCAGCCATGAATGAATTGCGGGGTTGCCCGCCACGATAGCGCCTCGCGAGATGCGCTTGGGTAGTCCTTCCATGTCGGTCACCACTCCGCCCGCTTCGCGGACCAGCAACACGCCGGCGGCGATGTCCCAGGGAGCGAGCGCGAGCTCCCAGAAACCGTCGAACCGGCCACACGCTACATCCGCCAGATCGAGCGCGGCTGCACCAGCGCGTCGAACTCCAGCCGTTTGACTGCCCACGCGGACGAGCTGACGGGTGTACGCATCGGGAACCGCCTGTCGCTTGAATGGAAAACCGGTTCCGATCAGTGATCGCGCCGGAACAGACTCCGACGATACCGAGATTCGCTCGCCATCGCCCCAGGCTCCGCCGCCAAGCGTAGCGGTAAACAGTCCACTGCTCGCCGCATTGAGCACCACCGCTGCGACAGTCTCGGAGTCGATGGCCGCGCCGATCGACACGGCGTACTCCGGATAGCCGTGAAGAAAGTTCGTGGTGCCATCGAGTGGATCGACGATGAAGGCGAGCCCTGACGATCGGACGGCTTCGTCGGGATTGAGCTCCTCGCCAATGATCGCCGCGCAAGGATACGCCGCCATCAGAATCTCCGCGATCGCCGATTCCGCACCGCGGTCGACATGTGTGACGAAGTCCGAGGCCGACTTGTGCTCCCAGACAAGTGCCGAGCTGTGGGCCGCTTCGCGTCTGATGATGTCGGCCGAGGCATTTGCCGCTGCGACGCACGCTGAAAGAATCTCCTTGTACGACTCCGGTGTCTGCTCGCTCTCCGAGTTTCCTTGCAACACTTTCCTCACACTCGTTAACTTCGCCCGATGCCCCACTCCCGGATCTTCAGTGGAATTCAGCCGTCCGGAGAGCTGCACATCGGAAATTATCTGGGCGCCGTGAAGAACTGGGTCACGCTGCAGACGGAATATGAATCGTTCTTCTGCATCGTGGACTACCACGCGATCACCGTACCATACGAGCCTGAGGATCTCAGACGTCGCACGCGCGACATGGCGATCTCACTGGTTGCTGCCGGCCTGGATCCTTTGAAGTGCACGCTGTTCGTGCAGTCGGCGGTGCCGGAACATACAGAGCTTGCCTGGATATTCAACACGGTCACGCCGCTGGGCGAGCTGGAGCGACAGACACAGTTCAAGGATAAATCGGGACGCCAGGAAAGTATCTCGGCCGGCCTCCTCAACTACCCGGTGCTTCAGGCCGCCGATATCCTGTTGTACAAGGCCGACCTCGTGCCGGTGGGCGAGGACCAGGTGCAGCACCTGGAGCTGTCGCGGGAGATCGCGCGCCGCTGGAACGCGAAATTTTCGGCGGCTCAGGATTTTTTCCCGGAGCCAAAGCCCCTTCTTACGCGCTCGCGACGAATCATGGGACTGGACGGGCAGGCGAAGATGTCGAAGTCACTGGGCAACACAGTCGGATTGCTCGAGGAGCCCGCCGACATCTGGGAGAAACTGCGTCCCGCGGTCACCGACCCCAAGCGTGTTCGACGTACCGACCCCGGCACACCGGAGGTCTGCAACATCTATCACCTCCACCAAACATTCAGCCATCCCGCGACCGTAGAGCACGTGGCGGTTCAGTGCAGGACTGCCGGCTGGGGATGCATCGATTGCAAGAGAGTGCTGTTCGAATCGATGGAAGCAGAGCTTACGCCGATACGGCGAAGGGCCGCCGAGCTGAAGTCCGCGACATCCAGCGTCGACGATGTGCTCGGCAGTGGGGCCGAGCGCGCGCGATCGATAGCGCGCGATACGTTGAAAGAGACGAAGACCATGATGGGACTGACCTAGCACGCCGCAGACGGTGAACATCGCGCGGGGGGATGCGCCGCTGTCTGCGGGAGTGGCCACGCAACAGCCCATGGACAGCGTTACACGCGCGGCAGATCTCATCGCGTCGCTGGCGAGTGATGGCCGCTTCGCCGGCAGTTCTCAGGAAGCGATAGCACGAAGCGCTTGCAAAGACGAGCTCCGACGCCTTGGCTTCGAAGTTTCGGAGCAGCGGTTTTCGTTCTCGGAGCTGCCCGGAAAATGGGCGCCACCGCTCGTCGCGCTGCTGTTCATTGCTCTCGCCTCACTTACCGGGTATATGGCATCAAAACCGGGGGGCCCCGCCGTCGGCCTTGTCGGTTTGAGCGCCGGCCTCGCGATCATCGGCTGGGGAGCAGCCAGGGTCGCGGCTCATGGAACTGCCGCCATCCCCTGGATGCGCTCGAGCAGCACCAACCTGGTAGCCTGGAGGGGTCGCGTCAGCCGGCAACATCCAGGTATCTGCCTGGTCGCCCATATCGATTCAAAGTCGCAGACGATTCCAATGCACCTGCGCATCGCCAGCGTGATGGCGTCAGCCCTCGGCTTCATCGGATTGTTGCTCGCGTTGGTCGCTGCCAGCTTCGCGCAGCTGGATCAGACAGGCGCGGTCTCCACCGTCATCTTCGCTCGAGCGCGGGATGCAGTACTTGTTTTCTCCTACGCCACGGTCGCGTCCCTGCTTCCACTCCTCGTCTGTCTGGTGGGCAACCGGTCCCGCGGCGCACTCGACAATGCTACGGGCGTTGCCACCATACTCCTTGCTGTTCGACAACTGGATGCACTTACGCCGGTGACAGTTGTGATCACCAGTGCTGAGGAGCTTGGCCTTGCGGGTGCGCGTGCATTTGTCGAGAGCAATCCCGCAGGTGGCATCGCGATAAACTGCGACACGATCGATGACGAGGGCAGATTCATCTGCATGTCGAGCGGGACGCGTTCCAACCGCCTCGGCATTGCGATCGGCAGAGCTGCTGAGCGCGAGGGTATCTCTGTGTCGATGACCCGGATGCTGCCGGGAGTTCTCGCCGACAATATCGCATTCACCGACGGCGGATGGGAAAGCGTTACCATCAGCCGCGGAAACCTTGGGACACTCGCCCGCGTACATACTGAAGGCGACCGTCCGGAGCGCATCACCGGAGCTGGAGTCGTTCAGGCTTCCCGCCTGCTCGCCCATACCGTCGAGGAACTCAACTAAATGGCGCTTGTACTGCTGTCGCTGGTGCTGCTGGCTTCACTCGTTCTCATCGCGCTCGGCCTTCCCGGGCTGTGGGTGATGATTGCCAGCGCGGTGGCCTACAATTTCCTCGTAACGCCGGGACCGATCGGCTGGTTCACCCTGATCGGCATCGCTGTCCTAGGCATAATCGCCGAGGTGATCGAGTTTGGTCTGTCGGGCAAGTATGCCCGGAAATACGGTGGATCGCGTCGCGCTAGCTGGGGCGCGATCATTGGCGGAATGGCCGGTGCGTTCATGGGACTTCCCATTCCGATCGTTGGTCCTCTCGTGGGCGCGTTCGTGGGCAGCTTCATTGGGGCGCTGGCCGGCGAGCTGAGCACGGGCTCGACGGGCGGAAGTTCCGCCAAAGTGGCAACCGGCGCTCTCATCGGCCGCGTGGTGGCGACGGCGATGAAGATGGGCATCGGCTGCACTATCGCGTCCTGGATTTTTATTGCAGCAATGGGATGAGCGTGATTGCGACTGATTGACAGTGGAGAACGGTCAGGTAGATTCACTCAACGCCCCGCGATTCGCCGGGGCGTTTTCCATTTCCCCGTGTTACGCCTCGACCGCGGGGGCCACGCTGTGTGGTGGCGTACGCGCATGGAGCTTCATGTTCGACTCGAAAACGCGAACGGTAGTCATCGTCGGTGCGC
>JALYOO010000421.1 GCA_030856845.1 Gemmatimonadota bacterium | reverse complement strand
AGCGTGACGGGGGGGCATTGCTGTTGTCAGGAACTTCGGGGCAGGGCAAGAGTACGTTGACGACGTATCTCTGCCAGCATGGATGGCGCTACATGTCGGATGACGTCGCTCCCCTCCGCATGGACGTCAACGTTGTTCTTCCCTTTCCGCAGTCACCTGTGCGGCGCTTGCACCCCGGGCGGGAGGTGAGTCGCGACGAGCTCGGTACTCTCGAAAGGGAGACTGTCGCTGTGACATCCGTTCAGATCTGCCATGAGCCAACGGAAATCCGCGGCATCGTATTCATCGCCTACGCGAAGGGGAGAAAGGCAGAGCTGGTCCGCCTTGAACAGGGTTCGGGAGCGATGGAACTGCTGCGGAACGCCACCAATTTCTTCGATCACAAAGCGTCCGCCGTCGCCAAGGCGGCAGAGCTCGGTCGCCGCATCCCGATGTACTCGCTGGATTATGGGATCCCCGGACCTGCGGCGGAGCTGTTGAATGGCCTCTGGTAGCCGTATCGGACCCCGTGAAACCGATGGTAGTCGTATGGGAGCCCAAGCATCCGATGCAACGAAGCGGTAACAGGTACGGGGAATATTCGATATTCTATTGCGCGCTCGTAACGTTGGAGCCAATTTGTTTCATCGCCGTTCCCCGAATCCTCCGCCGCAGGTACTGACAATGAGTACGGCTCCACGAGTACGACCGGGTCTTCTTCGACATCCGCTGGACAGCCAGGTGCTCGTCTATGACCCGCGAGATGAACAGGTGCATCTGCTGGACCCGACGACCGCCTGTGTGCTCGAATTACTCGAGAGCGGTCGGTACCCGCTTGACAAAATGCCGAGAGAGGTTGCCCGGCGTAACAACGTTCCGGCCGATCCCGGATTGGTTGCGCTGGCCGTTGAGGAGCTGCGCCGCGCGGGTCTGCTCGATGAGAGTGCTTCGCCGGTTGCGCCGCTGGTAGATGTCAGTCGGCGTGATCTCGTTCGCAAGCTGGCGATGACCGGCGCCGCCGCCCTTCTCGTGCCTGCAGTGGCGACGCTCACGGCGACTCACGGGTACGCGCAGTCCAGTATCGGCGGCGGGGTGGGCGACGCGTGCACCGTCAACACTCAATGCGCTTCCGGACTGATCTGCTGCGGCACCGGATTTTGCGCAGCGACCTGCAACGTTGGCCCCGACGGGCCGTGCGCCGGTAACTTCCAGTGCACATCAGGTAAGTGCTGTTCCGGAAAGTGCGCAGTGTTTGATTGCGGAAGCGTCGGAGCGTGTGGGGCGTGCAACACGGACGGCGAGTGCAACACCGGCCTTTGCGGCCAGGCGTGTGGAGGGACGGGAATTGGAAACGACAGGAACAAGAAACCAAACGGCGCTGCGTGCAACGGGGAAGGCGAGTGCTGCTCCAACAAGTGCAGCAATCAGCCGGGCCAAGGCGGCGGCGTTTGCTTCGGGTGACGATGTCCCAGACCAGCTCAAGAGCCTGATCGAGTTTCGACGTACCTGATACTACACTTTGCGAAGCCCCATTCCGAAACATCGGGATGGGGCTTCATGCTTTCGGGGGATGTTCATTGCGGCATACAAACCATGCGCCGCTACTTTTTCCTCATGAGGCGACCACGCATCCTCGCAAAATCTGACCGGTGACGCCCGAAGCTGAGCTCGTGCTCGCTCTGTGCCGGACTCCGTTGCCCGACAGCGAGAGAAACCGCGCTGAGAAGTTGTGCAGGAGTGGAATCGACTGGGACATGGTCCTCAACCTGACAGCTGCCTGGGAGGTCGAACCGGTGGTGTGCGCCAACCTTCGGTCTCTCGACATCCCTGGCCTCCCCTCGCACATCCGCACCCGTGCTGCGGACCGCGAGCGTGAATCACGCGCAGTTGCTCTGGCGCGCACACTAGTGCTCGTCGCGCTGGCGAAGGAGCTGGAGCGGGCGGGAATTCCCGTAATTGTTCTCAAGGGTCCCGCGGTGGGAGTGATGGCCTACGGTGATCCCTCGATGCGGACGTTCCACGACATGGATTTTCTGGTGAGGGCCGCCGACACCGGGCGGGCGCGCGACTTTTTGATCGGGCTCGGATATCAACGTGATTACGAGTCGGAAGCCGAGGAGACGCTGATCGCGGGTCACCACGCGCTCGAGTTTTCCAAAGGCTCGTCAAAGGTGGAGCTGCACTGTGCGCTGGTGGAGCGGCACCTGCGGTTCGAGATCGATTCTGACGAGCTCTGGGGAAGCGCGGTGCATATCGAATGCGCAGGAGGCGACATTTCAGTGCTATCTCCGCCCCACCTATTGCTCTTTCTTTGTGCGCACGGGACCAAGCACGAGTGGAGTCGCCTGCGGTGGATCTGCGATGTCGCGCAACTGCTGCCACGCGTCGATGCCGATGCCGCGCGGGAGGTTCTGGCCCTTGCCCGTCGGACTCGTACGAGAAAGATCCTGGCGGTCGGCCTTCGGCTCGCGCATCGAATACTCGGTGCGGATCTATCGCTGTTTCCCGCCGGCGATCTCGTTCGGGAAGAAGACAGTGAAGTAATTGTTGCAGACGTGGAGCAGCACCTTGGCCTGGGTGCGGTCAAACCATCCCGCGTGCGATGGATAGATCGGGCCGAGCCTGGCGCCGGGTCTTTGCTGTACTGGGTTGCTGCGAGGGAAAGCTGGGTGGATCGCGCGGCATCCATGGCGAGGGTGATCTTCATTCCCACGGACAAGGATCGGGGCGTCGGGCCGCTTCGCTGGATTGTCCGGCCGGCGCGACTGGGCCTGCGGTTTGTACGTCGTTCCGTTCAGGGTTGATCGGGAGTTCCCACCGATACCGGATCCGGGGATACGCGAGGGAGTCGGAATCGTAACTCAATGGAGGCTGGTTTTTTGCTTCCTTCTTCGTCATTCTTCAGTATTATTGAGTTGGCGCTACCGCCGTGCGACAGATGTATCCGGCGACCGGCCACCCATTCTCCCGGCAAAATGAGTCCTCTTCCTCGTCCGATATCTGGTCTCTTGAAGCACCCGCTCGAGAAGCAGGTGCTCGTTTAAGATACCCGTGTAGATCGGGTACATCTCCTCGATCCGACGACCGCGTGCGTGCTGGAGCTGCTCGAAGAGGGCGACTGGACAACAGAGGGCATCACGGCTGAGATCGCTGTGCGCCTCGATGTCTCACCCAATGCGGGATTCCTGCCGCTCGCCCTCGAAGAGCTTCGCAACGCGGGCCTTCTTGACGAGACGGTTGCTCCGGCCACGCCGCTGGTGGACGTGAACAGGCGAGAGCTTGTTCGCAAGCTCGCCATGACTGGTGCAGCCGCGCTTCTCGTACCGACCGTAGCGACGCTGACAGCGACGCGTGGTTACGCGCAGGGCAGCCCGGGCG
>JALYOO010000420.1 GCA_030856845.1 Gemmatimonadota bacterium | reverse complement strand
AAAAACTGACACTCGTCCCGATACTGAGAGCGGGACTGGGCATGGTGGAGGGTATTCTGAGGCTCGTGCCAGCCGCTCGGGTAGGGCACATCGGGCTCTATCGCGACCACGACACGCTCAAGCCGGTTGACTACTACTTCAAAGTGCCGGGTGACGTCGCAGAGAGAGATTTTTTTGTGCTCGATCCGATGCTCGCTACGGGAGGAAGTGCTTCCGCGGCCGTTAAATCTCTCAAGCGGGCGGGAGCCACACGTATTCGCTTTCTCTGTCTGGTGGCGGCGCCCGAGGGTGTCAGATGCCTCGCGGAGGCACATCCTGATATTCAGATCTATTGCGCTGCGCTAGATCGCGAGCTGAACAGTCAGGGTTATATCCTCCCAGGCCTTGGTGATGCAGGCGACCGTCTCTTCGGAACACGCTAGCTCTCCAGTTCTGTCCGCAGTAACAACTCGGATTGTCCCTGCTTGGGTCACTCCCCCACCGTGACCTCTGCAACCTCTGCGACCTTGCGCCTTCTGCGTCGGCGCAGGCACTCTGCGCCCTCGCAGTTCACCCGAACCATTCCCTTGGATCACTTCGCTGCTGCTCCGCGGCTGCCAGAATCCAACGCTGTGAAGAATCCTCCCTCACTTCCTCCGGAACCCGATCGAACCAGTCCCGCGCCTTGGCAAGGTCGCCCACCCGTCGCCAGAGCTCTCCAACAAGATACGTGAGGACCGCCCGCTCCTCTTTGGGGACTCCATCGTAGCGCGCAAGAGCCCGCTCGAACATCCAGGCGGCCTGACGCCGGAAGTATCGCTCAGCTTCGACGTCACCCTCATCGACACAACACCAGGCAGCCCGAAGTAGAAGATCGGCTATCTGTCTTTCATCGGTACTCTGCCACTGTGCAACCTTGGCTGCTGCTTCGTATTTACCTGAGCCGGTTACCGAGACCGGTACATGGGGTGCCAGTTCACTGAGTACATGCTCTCTGAGCAGCGGGCTTACTTCACCGTCACGATCGAAGTCTGTTTCCGCACCCGAGTATCCACACCCGCCACACATATGGACGAGGTATGCAAGTGGTTGTGTTCCCGCTGCACGCTCGTGAAAGTCCGTGCGCTTGCCGCCAAACGCGTTGGTCGTCACCACTGCCTGGGAGTGGAAACTATTCCCACAGACAGGACAGCTCAGCTCTATCTGACGCAATGTCGTCATTGTGCCTCGCGCTACAACTCGCCAACGGCAGAGGAATTTCTATGCCAGCTGTTTGTTTCCGAAACGACGCATCATCGCTCTTGTTGGAAATTTCTGGTCAGCGTATTTTCTCGCATCCTGAAAGCGCGCTGCGCTCAGTTCCCACATTGCGACCTGGTAGTGATGCTGATCAACCTACTGCCTGACTTCTTCGCAGTACTTAACAGCACTGATCGCATCGCGGCTTATCTCCGCTACTTCGACACCCACCACAGTCTCCTCAAGGCCTACTGGACGAACTACGTCGTAGAGCCGGAGAGTCCCCATTTTTCAGAAGTAGTCAGGTCTGCCGCGCTGGCTGGCAGGAATGACCTGCGCACGATGCTCGAGCGTATCGACGTGGTCTCTCTCGCACGGAATGCGGAAGACCAGTGCCGGAACCTTCTCGAGATCGACTCGAACATCGACGTCGTATTGATGGTGGGAGTCGGCGCTGCAAACGCTGGCGAGCTTGTCGTCGACGGCAAGGGAGTCGCATTCGTCTGCCTCGAGCACTTTACGAGTGTCGCGAACCCTGAAACCCGCGGGCTTGGCCTGGATCCGGAGTTGATTCCACTCTGGCTTTCGCACGAGATCACCCACGGTGTTCGCTACACCGCTCCGGGCAGTCGCAGTGAAATGAGATCGATCATCAGCGACATGGACGGTTACTACTCCTACTGGGAAACCGGCAAGCGGGCAACGTTGCGCGAGCTCTTGATCAACGAGGGACTCGCCGTTCAGGTGTCGCGTCTCGTCAGTCCCGGCCACGCGGCCTGGGAGTACTTCGGCTATGACCGAAGAGAGTATGCCCGAATTCGGGAGATGGGGCCGGTAGTCGCCCGCTCCTTGATCGGTAACTTCGACAAGACCGGCCTTGGCCTTCGCCTTAAGTATCTCTCCGATGGTATGAGCGAGGAAGCTCGCCGCATTGGCGACTACATCGTGCCCGAGAGGTGCGGCTACTTCATCGG
Source organism: Gemmatimonadota bacterium (assembly GCA_030856845.1). GTDB lineage: Bacteria > Gemmatimonadota > Gemmatimonadetes > Gemmatimonadales > Gemmatimonadaceae > UBA4720. Next base: position 395 of record JALYOO010000420.1, on the reverse strand, counting down.
CGCCAAGATGGTCGAGCACGCAATCGCCATGAAGGGGCCGGCGTGGGCCGTGAGAGCCAGCGCGGCAGATATCGCGTCGGTCACTGGCGAAACAGCCGCTACCGCGTAGCCATCTCTACTTCCCTACACAAAACGTACTGAACACGCGGTCCAGCACATCCTCCGTGCTCACCGCGCCGATCAATCCCTCCAGAGCAATCGACGCAAACCGCAGGTGCACGGCTGCTACCGGCGCAGGAAGCCGGGCTTCGACCCATGCCTTGCTGAAGGCAACCATCTCGTCTCTTGCCTCCCGGATTCCACGAATGTGCCGAGCTCGAGTGAGAATCGGATATTCGGACATTGGGGAGCCAGTGGACGACGTCAGCAACTCATCGATACGAGCCAGAAGTCGA
>JALYOO010000310.1 GCA_030856845.1 Gemmatimonadota bacterium | reverse complement strand
AGTCCATACTGTGCGCCGAGTGCAGCGGTAGCGCCCCTCGTCATGCCACTGACACCCGTACCGTAGAGGTGTGTCGCCAGAGCGCCGACGTACTGCCGCGCGTTCGCGTCCTGCAACGTTGGCAGCGATGTGGCTCCCATGCTCACCGGATCCAAGTCGTCGGATATGACGAGCATGGTACTGAACCCCTCTGACCTCATACGCGGCCCGAGCGCCTTCACCGCGTTCAGAACGTAGTTGCCATCCGCTGCGTTCCCGAGCGCGGGTTCGTTGATCACGGACAGGTAAGCCAGTTCGACGCCCTGCGAGCGCCAGTGGCGCAGCATCGCCATCTGGTAGTCCGCATACTGTGTCGCAGTGCCTTTGGCCGCGATGTCGTTAAGTGGCGCCGTCCAGAACACGCCCGCCGTCCGAGCGCGCACCTGTTTAGCGAGTGCGATGTGCGCGTCGGCATAAACCCCGCTAGTCGTAAACGGCGCGATGAGGGTCGATACCGGGTTCTGAGTGATGAACCGCAACCGAGACAGCCCTAGCTCAACGAACAGCTTGTCGAGTATTTCCGCCTCGTCTGTTGCTGGCAGTTGTAGTGCGTTCTCAGCCCCGCCAAAGAAACCGATCAAATGCGGGTCTGACTTCACTCGAGCCGACGCCCCGAATCCCTGTATGGTCTGGTAGCGCACAGTAGCATCGATCACGATCGCGTCACCCGTTGGCGCGGGCGGCGGCGGTGGTGGTGGCGCAGGCGGAGGCGGCGGTGCCGGGGGCGGAACCACGACTACCAGCGCGTCGAGCCGTGCCTGCAATATCGAAATCAAAACCCTCTGCGTTGAATCCTTCGCGTACAGGTGTGCCAGTGTCAGCCGTATCTGGTGGTCAGCAGCCAACACCGAGTCAGTCCGCGCACGTTCCCGCACGATCATCGACTTCAACGTATCGTCGCAGTGGCGCAGCTTCGACATCGAGAGATACCCGACAATCGGGCACGCTCGCGGGAGCTGCGCCTGCGCTGGAAGCGCCAGCCCGACTATCAAACTTAGAATTGATATCCGTGTCATGTGATCGCCCTCTGGCATAGCCGTTTCACCTGCCCCTCACAACGCGCCACATGCGCGGGTGCGGGCGCTTCCCCTCCGAGCGATCAAGGTGCAGCGAGCCGTTGGCGTAAGTGCCTATACGCTGGCAGCCCTGATACATGGCGCGTTGATGACTTGGTAGCGAGCGAAGTTCCAGTTCGGGTTATCGTCGCTCAACGTCATCCCGATATCGACAGCGTTACAGGGCACGTCGCTATGCGCCGAGTCTGTCGCGCCGCCTACGCGGCGATTGTACGCGGGACTGCGGTAGCTCGATGTAATGGCCATCGGCACCGCCGCCTCGTCGCGCACTCTGTCGAGCCACTTCATGAACTCATACCCCATCTTGTCGGGCTCCTTGAACTCGCCCGCCTGGGAGTGGCGTATCTCGTCCCAATCAGGCGGGCGCATGACGCGAGAGGAGAAGGCCACTAAGCCGCTACTCCATCGGCGAGCGGGCTCGGCCCGATCAGGTTCTCGACCACACCCCGCACGCGGAACGACGGCCGAAACGGCCCGATCTTGAACGCGTATTTCTTGTCCATCGCGGCGTGATCAGCGGCGGATGCGCCGATGGTTTATCTACGACGGCTGGGCGTGATCCCGAACCGCGCTCATGAAATGAGTGAGCTTAGCGACGTCCAGCTGTCCATCGGTCCGCACTCCGCTGCACACATCCAGTGCGAAGGGCTCGACCTGCGCTAGCGACTGGCTCGCGTTCGCGGCATTGAGCCCTCCCGCGAGATAGATCGGAACGGGGCTCGAGTCACGGATCGCGCGGCTCACTTTCCAGTTGTGTACGCGGCCGGTGCCGCCGAGCTCTTTGATGGAAAGTGTGGGGTTCCCTGAATCGAGGAGAATGGCGTCAACATGCGGAGCGACCCGCATTGCCTCATCCACCGATTCTTCACCGGCGACGTGTATCACCTGTACGATGCCGATTCCGGGCAGCGATTGGCGAAGCTCCGCGTAGGTGCCGTCCTCGACAGCGTCGACGAGCTGCAGCGTGTTCGTGCCGGTGCGGCGCTGCTGAGCGACTATCGGTTGGGCAGTCGTCTCGCAGGTGAGGAGAAAGGTCGCAATGCCCGGTGGAATCTCGGCAACGATCTCCGCAATCAGAGACTCCTCGATCGGACCGGGCCCGCTCGGCATTTTCGACACGAAGCCGAGTGCCGACGCCCCCGCGTGAATTGCCAGCCAAGCTTCCCTCACGCTTGCCATGCAACAGATCTTCACGCGCGGAATGAAGGGCTGCCCCTCGGCCGGTCGCCACGAGATCGATTCGGCGGCACCGGGACGATTCGATTTCGCGGCCGTCATGGAAGTCGGTGCCTGGCTTCCATCACGACCGGTACCATCAAGGCCGCAGGACGACTTTGATGCATTTGTCCTTCTCGCGCTCGAACAAATCGTACATCGCCGGCGCTTCCTCGAGGCCAACGCTGTGAGTGATGATCTCCGGCGGTGTGATCTCGCCGCGCTGGATTCTCTCCAGCAGCGGCCGCATGTACTTCTGCACGTTGCACTGTCCGGTCTTCACCGTCAGTCCTTTGCCGAAGATCGTGCCGAAGGGGAATTTGTCGATCATCCCGAAGTAGACTCCGGCGACTGATACCGTTCCGGCCTTTCCACATGCCTGGAAGGCCTGCCGAAGAACTGTGGCATTATCGAGCTCGAGTTTCAGCGCCTGCTTGGCGCGCTCGATTTTCCCGTAGATGGATGTTCCATGCGCTTCCATCCCCACGGCGTCGATGCATCGCTCGGGGCCACGCCCGCCGGTAACCTCTTTGAGCAGCTCGACGAGGTCATCGGTATCCTCGTAGTTGAGGGTCTCCGCTCCGCCCTGTTCGGCCATTCTCAGGCGGGAAGGGTGCCTGTCGATGGCGATGACGCGGCCCGCGCCGAACAGGAA
>JALYOO010000308.1 GCA_030856845.1 Gemmatimonadota bacterium | reverse complement strand
CCTCTATACCGACACTGCAAATGGCGACTGCCTTTAACGGAAACCGCAGAGTTCCGCCGCCGGTGAACGAGCCCGTGAAGAGCTACGCACCCGGATCGTCGGAGCGCGCCGAGCTGAAGGACCGCCTTCGCTCGATGTCCTCGGAGCGTGCGGATATTCCGTGCATCATCGGAGGGAGGGAGATACGCAGCGGGAACACCACGCAGTCGGCGATGCCGCACAATCACCGGCATGTTCTCGCGGACTGGCACAGGGCCGATGCATCAGCTGTCGACCAGGCAATAACCGCGTCGCGCGAGGCTGCCGGCGATTGGGCAAACTGGGCATGGGAAGATAGAGCCGCCGTGTTTCTAAAGGCGGCCGAGCTGCTCACGACCACCTGGCGACAGACGATCAACGCCGCCACGATGCTCGGCCAGTCGAAAACCGCGTTCCAGGCGGAGATCGACGCGGCGTGCGAGCTGATCGACTTCTGGCGATTCAATCCGCACTACGCGCAGGAGTTGTACAACGAACAGCCGCTCTCCGATCACACGATGTGGAACCAGCTCGATTATCGCGGGCTCGAGGGATTCGTTTACGCAGTGACACCGTTCAACTTCACGTCCATCGCCGGCAACCTTCCGACGGCGCCTGCACTGATGGGAAGCACGGTGATCTGGAAACCGGCGTCGAGCGCCATGTTGAGCGCGTACTATCTGATGAAGCTCCTCGAGGAAGCCGGACTGCCGCCGGGCGTGATCAACTTCGTACCCGGCGATGCGGGCATGATCTCGGACAAGCTGCTCGCGGATCGCAACCTCGCCGGCGTGCATTTCACCGGCAGCACCGGAGTCTTCAACAACATGTGGAAGACGATCGGGGCAAGCATGTCGAACTACCGGTCGTATCCGCGCATCGTCGGAGAGACCGGCGGGAAGGACTTCATCGTCGCGCACGCCTCTGCTGATCCTGTCGCGCTGTCGGTGGCAATCGCCCGCGGCGGATTCGAGTACCAGGGCCAGAAATGCTCCGCCGCAAGCCGCGTTTACGTTCCCGAATCGCTGTGGCCGGAAGTGCGCGATCGCACCGTTGCGATCATGAGGGAGATCCAGATGGGCGACGTCACCGATTTCCGAAACTTCCTGGGAGCGGTGATCGACAAGCGCGCCTTCGAGAAAATTGGAGAGTACGTCACGCACGGGCGCTCGAACGCGAGAATACTGTCTGGCGGCGGCGTTCGGGGCGACGACGGATACTTCATCGAGCCGACGCTCGTGGAAACGCGCGACCCAGGCCACAAGCTGCTATGTGAAGAGATCTTCGGGCCGGTGGTGACGGCGCACGTCTATCCCGACGCGAAATGGGAGCAGACTCTCGAGCTGGTGGACCGCACCTCGCCGTACGCGCTCACCGGCGCGATTTTTTCCCGCGATCGATCAGCTGTCCGCACCGCTTCCGTTGCATTGCGGAACGCGGCGGGAAATTTCTACGTGAACGACAAGCCGACCGGCGCAGTGGTCGGGCAGCAGCCGTTCGGTGGCGCGCGCGGATCCGGCACGAACGACAAGGCGGGGTCGAAGCTCAACCTCACCCGATGGGTGAGCACGCGGAACATCAAGGAGACATTCTCACCCCCGACGGATTACCGGTATCCCTTTATGGAGGAAGCATAGGACGAGCTGAGAGCTCAAGCTTGAGCTCATAGCTGGAACCGCCGGTTTGCCCTCCCCTTCCCTACCCCTGTGTGCGAATTTCCGGCTGGCAGGAGACTCACCATACGACGAGCAACGAGCATTGGCTTCTCCATTAGTCGAAACCGAAAAGAGGCTCGATCCGGCTGAGCTGGAGGTCACCCGAATCCGCGCTCTGCGCGGACCCAATTACTGGCGGCTCGCACCCGTCATCGCCTGCGATGTCCGACTCGGCGCCCTCGAAAAAATCACCTCATCCGATATCCCAGGCTTCACCGAGCGCCTGACCACCGCGATCCCCACTCTCGCATCGCACAAGTGCACGCGCGGCAAGCGCGGCGGCTTCATCGAACGGCTGAACGAGGGAACCCACCTTCCGCACATTCTGGAGCACGTCGCGCTCGAACTGCAATCGCTAATCGAGAACGATGTCTCCTTCGGCCGCGTCGTCCCTTCCGGTGACGAGGGAGTCTGGTGGCTCATCGTCGAGTACCAGGAGGAACAGGTAGGACTGCGCGCGATGAAGGACGCGGTGAATATTGTTCGGGCATGTATCTCGGGCGATGCGTTCGACACCGACGAAATAGTGTCAGACCTGCGCTCGCTGTTCGAGTCATCGAGGCTCGGACCCTCGACAAGCGCCATCGTCGAAGAAGCGCGACGGCGCGGGATAC
>JALYOO010000281.1 GCA_030856845.1 Gemmatimonadota bacterium | reverse complement strand
GCACAACTGACGAAGCCGGTGATTCTCACTGTCGACGATGATGCCGCCGTCCTTTCGGCGATCGGGCGCGACCTTCACAAGCAGTATCGCACGGACTACCGGGTGATGAAGGCGGGATCGGCAGCGGCGGGTCTCGACGCGGCCACAGAGCTCGCGGCGCGGAACACGCCGGTCGCCCTTTTCCTGGTGGACCAGCGGATGCCCGGCATGTCCGGTACCGAGCTGCTGCGCGAAGTGACGAAGCTGCATCCTGCCACACGACGCGTGTTGCTCACCGCCTACGCCGATACGGACGCTGCCATCGCCGGCATCAACGAAGTGGCGCTCGATCACTATCTGATGAAGCCTTGGGACCCACCGGAAGAACGGCTGTATCCGGTGCTCGACGACCTCCTTGCCGAATGGCGCGCACGCGTCCGTCCCGCGTTCGAGGGTATTCGCGTACTCGGATCGCAGTGGTCGCCGCAGTCGTTCGCGACAAAGGAGTTTCTCTCCCGCAATCGCGTGCCATACGAGTGGGTGGATATTGACCTCGATGCCCCGGGCTGCGCCCTCGCCGAGTCACTCGCTGGCGACCTTACCCGGCTGCCGGTAGTGATTTTCCCCGATGGCACGCACCTCGTCGCGCCGTCGACAGCTACGCTCGCATCCCAGGCCGGCATGCAGACCCGCGCGAACCATCCGTTCTACGATGTCATCGTGATCGGAGGCGGACCCGCCGGTTTGGCGAACGCTGTCTATGCCGCGTCGGAGGGTTTGCGCACTATCCTCGTCGAATCACACGCGGCGGGCGGCCAGGCGGGAACCAGTTCCCTGATCGAAAACTATCTGGGTTTTCCCGCCGGCGTCACGGGTGCCGACCTCGCTCATCGAGCCACGGCGCAGGCACGGCGATTTGGCGCGGAGCTTCTCACCGGTCAGGAAGTCATCTCGCTGCGCCGCGAGGATCCGTATCGCATCGTGGTGCTCGCAGACGGGACAGAGCTCACTGCGTACAGCGTAGTGATCACGACCGGGATGAGTGCACGCATGCTGGAAGCGCCTGGACTCGAACCGCTGCAGGGTGTGGGCGTTTACTACGGCGCGGCAATGAGCGAGGCGGCGCGCTGCCGCGACAAGGACGTCTGTGTCGTCGGCGGCGCGAACTCGGCGGGTCAGGGGGCGTTGTTCTTCTCCCGCTACGCGCGCCGTGTGACGATGCTCATTCGCGCTGCCGACCTCCAGACGACGATGTCGCGCTATCTCGTGGACCGCATACTCGCGACCGAGAATATTGAGGTGATGTACGGCGTCAGTGTCGAGGAGGTGCATGGCAATGGCTCGCTTGAATCGGTGATCGTGAAATCCGCCGATTCCGGCGAATCACGCACAATCCAATCGTCGGCGATGTTCATCTTCATCGGCGTGAAACCGCACACCGATGCTTTCGCCGGCATTCTAGAGCGCGACGAGGCGGGCTTCGTGATGACCGGTGCCGACCTTCCCCGGGAACACGGCCGGCCGCGTGGATGGACCCTCGAGCGAAATCCGTTCATGTTCGAAACGAGCATCCCCGGAGTGTTCGCTGCCGGCGATGTGCGCGCGGGTGCCAACCGTCGGGTCGCGGCGGCTGTGGGCGAGGGGTCGGCGGCGATCTACTCTGTGCACCTTTATCTGCGTACGGTTTGACCGGCATGGACATAGGGGAACAGGACGTCGTTTCCCGCCTTGCGCAGCACCGCTCGCTGGCTAATGCGCCCGCGGGCGAGCATGAGTGGCTGGCAGCACATGGCGTGCGGCGTGACTATGGAGCCGGAGACGTGGTGACCGCACGGGGCGAGCAGGCGAAGAACCTCCTCATTGTGTTCAGCGGACATCTCGTCATTCGGATGGATCGCGGCGCGGGCGCTCACAAGATCTTCGAGTGGCAGGGAGGCGACGTCGGCGGAGTGATGCCATACTCGCGAGGCGCATCACCGCCTAACGATGTCGTGGCGGAGGAACCCACTGAAGCTCTGACGGTCGAGAAGGAATTGCTGCCGGAGATGATCCGGGAGTGTCCAGCGGTCACCGCGACGCTGGTGCACGCCATGGTAGACCGCGCGCGCCAGTTTACGTCGAGCTTTCTTCGCGACGAAAAGCTCATCTCCCTTGGCAAGCTGGCGGCAGGGCTGGCCCACGAGCTGAATAATCCCGCATCGGCTGCGGTTCGCAGTGCGAAGATGCTCGCCGAAAATCTCACCGCCGCAGAGATGGCGACGCGACAGCTTGCCGCGGCGCGCCTGTCCGATTCGCAGTTCGCGTCAATCGAAACTACTCGCCACAAGTGCGCCGGG
>JALYOO010000268.1 GCA_030856845.1 Gemmatimonadota bacterium | reverse complement strand
GTAGCTCAGGGGTAGAGCTCTCGATTCGTAATCGAGCGGTCGTCAGTTCAAATCTGACCGGTGGCTCTTTGTAGGAACGTGGTAAATGATTGCAAGTGATAGACTTACAGCGCTCCCTCTCGGGTGCAAGTTTATTGGGCGATCAAGCGCGGCGAGCCCATTCCGTCGGACAGACCTATGCACGTCGCACCAGATACGCATAGAAAAGCCTGAATCTGTACACGAGAAAGCCGCCCCGATAATCTGGGGCGGCCCGCACTCACCCTAACAGTCGCTTTACTCGCTGACGGAGTTGCGAGCGGCCTGCTGCTCTCGGGGTTTCATGAATCGACAATTGGCGGAGAACCGTCTCAAAAACCTTCCGCCCCGACTGCTTGATCTCCAACGCTCCTTGGCGCCGCTCCGGCTTCAGCAACGCGCATCCGAATGCCGCCCCACATTGACCCTGCTGGTACTGTGCCGCATGGCTCCTGGAAAAACTCGCCGGGCACGAAATCAATCTCGACCGCGTGTACATGGGGCGAGCTCGACCAATTCGCGCTGGTCATTCCCGCGCGGCAATCAGGATTGAAACTGTCGTGAAGGATGACGACAACGTCATTGACGGGTTTCAGTGCGAGCAACGATTCAATGTCGCGCCTCACGCCCTCTGTCGAGTGATCGCCGTCGATCAACACGAACTGAGGCGTCTTGCCAGCGCGGTTGAATGAAGCGACAAGATCGGGCAAAAGATGTACCGACGTGCCGCTCCGAAACTCGGCATTGCTGAACCGGCCATCGAGCTTCTCGGCGACTGCAGGATTGATGTCGAGCGAAATGACGGCCTGCGAATATGTCGAGAGTACTTGAAGCGAACCGCCCTCGTAGGTTCCGATCTCCAGCGCGAGTTGCGGCCGGAGCCTTCGTAGAATCGCGGTCAGCGTGAGCTTCTCAACCAGACTCATTTGCCAGAGAAGCGGAAACTGCTCGTCCTCGGCGAGAGTATCCAGATCCATTGACGGTGCCCTAAAAGGGTGACTTCCGAAATTTACCCAGTTACGGCACGAATGTCAGATGTTTTTCACCATGTGTATACGTGGTACTTGGTGCTCGGGAAGCGACGCATTTTGCGATCCTCGGTATCTGTTACGGCTTTGGCGATGGAGATCGGGAGCGATACCCTGCGCTCGCAGCGCGTCGGAGTCAACGTGCTTGAACATCGCGATATTCTGGTTGATGCCTTCCGTCCAAACTCGTCGTTGGGGTCAGCGTTGGCCAATACTCCGTTGTTCCGTACATAAGGCCGAAACGAGAAAGCGCCAAGTCGTTGATTTCAACGGGAAACACTTCCGCTCCGTTCGTTCACAATAGGAGCGGTCGTCGGTTCAAATCCGACCGGTGGCTCTCGCACAAGGATCTTGCGCATCGCGCAACGACCCTGTAGAGTTGACTAACTAGTTAGTTAAAGTATATGACCAAAAGCGCTAAGACCTCGAAGAAAACGGGCGCGAAGAGCGCCGGCGTCCACGGCATCGATACGGCGCGGGGTAAGGGTAGAATACCCAGAACCAGGGCTCCTGCCGCAGCGGGGTCTGGCGTCGAGACAGGACTCGGCCTCGCGACAGGACTCGGCGTCGCGACAGAACTCGGCATAGCGGCTAGTCCCGGGAACGCCGCCGCCACTGGCGACGCCGACCTTGAAACGCGCCAGCGCATCCTCGGAGCAGCCCGCACTGTCTTTCTCCGGAAGGGAACTGCCGGCGCACGAATGCAGGAGATTGCCGACGAGGCAGACGTCAATCCCGCCCTCCTCCACTACTATTTCCGCTCCAAGGAGCGCCTCAGCGAAGCGGTGTTTCAACAGATCGCCGCGCGTCTCTTTCCCGCTCTCATCCAGGTTCTCGGCGGCGACCTCTCGCTCGACGAAAAAATCCAGCGTGTCGTTGCCATTTACCTCGAGATTCTGTCCACCAATCCGTTCCTTCCAGGCTATCTGATCGCTGAGCTCCATCATCATCCCGAGCGCGCGGCACAGCTCATCGCCGCGGCGGCGGGTGGCCCGCCAAAACGAGTAGCGCAGCCGGTATTGAGAAAGCTTCGCGAACAGATCGATGAAAGCGTTCGCAAAGGAACAATGCGGCCGATCGCAGCCGAGCAGCTGGTGGTGAATCTCATCTCGCTTTGCGTCTTCCCTTTTGCCGCGCGCGTGATGCTTCGCGTGGTGCTCGGCATCGACGATGCCGAATTCGCAGGAATGATCGAGAGACGCAAAACCGACCTTCCCAAGTTCATCTCCGCCGCGCTCCGCACATGAGATTGCGCGCAGTCGCACTTGTCTTCTCATCCCTGCTGGTTTCGAGATACGCCGCGGCACAGTCTCCAGTGACCGATAGCGTGAGCCTGCCGACTCTTCAGAGGCTCGCCCGCAGTCGCGATCCGCGGTCTAGCCAGCTCGAGCTGTTGTCCGCGCAGTCCGATCTCCGCCGCAGAAACATCGCCTCCGAGATGCTGCCCGCTCTATCCGTCGAGACTCAGGCGCAATATCAGTCGGATGCCGTACGGTTCCCAATCACTCTCCCCGGAGGGCAGCAGCCTCCGACGCCTCCGAAGGACACCTACGACGCGCATGCCGGCGTTCAGCAGCCCCTCTACGATCCTGCTCGAGGGCCAAGGGTTCGTCTGGAGAATGCGCAGCTCGCTGAATCGAGCGCGCGAGTCAGAACATCTCTCTACGCCCTTGCACAGAGCGTGAACGATGCGTTCTTCACCGCGCTCAGATCGGAGATTCAGATCACGGAGCTCGAGACAACCCTTGCCGATCTCGACGCTCAGCTCGCCGTTGCATCTGCCCGAGTGCGTGACGGCACGGCCTTGCCGAGCGAAGCGCTCACGCTTCGCGCCGAAGTATTGCGGCGGCGGCAGCTCGTTTCAGAATCTGCTGCCGCGCGCCGCGTCTCTCTCATGCTTCTGGAACAGCTCACCGGCCGCGCCATCGACAGCACCATGCGATTGCGCACGCCGGATCTCGCCGCTGAAGTCGCTCGAGCGCGTGCTGTGAGCACCCTTCGCTCGCGCCCCGAATACGATCAGTTTGCGCGCGCCCGTGATGTGATCGACGAGCAGCGTCTGGTTCGCGGCGCGCAGAGTCGTCCCCGCGTCTCCGCTTACGGACGCGGCGGATATGGCCGGCCCGGTCTCAATCCGTTGAGCGACAAGTTCGACACCTACTATCTCGCCGGCGTGCAATTGCAATGGTCGCCGTTCAATTGGGGCGCGACCGACCGTGATCGCGAGCTGCTGAAGCTTCAGAGCCAGATCGTTTCGACGGAAGAGACTGCGTTCACTGAGGCGATTCAGCGCGCCGTCGTCCAGGATATCGCCTCCATGGACCGGCTCGAGTCCGCTCTTCGGAGCGACGACGAGATCATCGCGCTTCGGGAAACCATCGCGGCGGAAACACGTACGCGTTACAGCGAAGGGGTGGTCACGTCGTCCGAGTATGTCGACCGCCAGACCGACGTGTTGAGCGCCCGCATCAATCGCGCGATGCATCGTGTCGAGCTCGCCCAGGCTCGTGCACGATACCTGACCACGCTGGGTGTGGAGGTCCGCTGATGTTCGTCGGACAAGAGAGTGACACGGAACCAATGCGGTCGTCGGCGGTGTCGTTAACGCTGCGATTGCCGCCCGAGTCGCGGCTTTCGCGAGTGTCACTCCTGCTCGCGATGGGTGTTGTGCTCGCATGCAGCGGGGACGACGAGCCTGATGCGTACGGCAACTTCGAGGCGATCGAAGTCGTCGTATCGGCGCAGACGAGCGGTCAGCTCCAGTGGTTCACTCCCGTCGAAGGTGCTCGTCTCTCAGAGCGCGAGAACGTGGGATTGGTGGATACGACACAGCTGTCGCTTCAGGAAGCGCAAATGGTCGCGCAGCGAGGTGCGACGACTACCCGGGTGCGTGAAGCGGAGGCGCAGGTGCGCGTGCTGGAAGCTCAGGTGGAGGTTGCGCGCCGTGCATTCGAGCGTACGCAAAGACTCTTTCGCCAGAAGGCGGCCACAGCACAGCAGCTCGACCAGGCGGAGCGCGACTATCGCACATTGGTGGCGCAGATACGCGCGGGCAACGCGCACCGCCAGACAATCGAGCGGGACGCAGTTTCGAGTGACGCCACTGTTGCACAGATCCGCGACCGCGTGACGAAAAGCGCGATCATCAACCCGCGTGCGGGTACAGTACTGTCGATCTTTGCGAGGACCGGCGAGGTGGTGCAATCCGGGCAACCGCTGTACAAGATCGCCAACCTCGACACGCTCACGCTGCGGGCCTACGTCGGCGAGGAGCAGCTGCGGACAGTCAGGCTGGGGCAGCCGGTAAAGGTGAACATCGATCAGGGAGGCGGGCGTGTATCTGCCGCCACCGGTCACATTACGTGGATAGCATCGGCGGCAGAGTTTACGCCCACTCCCGTGCAGACGCGGGACGAGCGGGCGAATCTCGTGTATGCGGTGAAAATCAGCGTTCCCAATCCGAGAGGTGAGCTGAAGATCGGAATGCCGGCCGATGTCGACATCGCCGTGCCTTCGCCAAGGACATGACCGCCGTCAGCGTCAACGGTCTATCGCGGAGTTACGGCGAGGTGCGCGCGCTGGACGACGTCTCGTTCAACGTCGGCCATGGAGAGTTGTTCGGTCTGGTTGGACCGGACGGCGCCGGCAAGACAACGCTGTTCCGCAT
>JALYOO010000266.1 GCA_030856845.1 Gemmatimonadota bacterium | reverse complement strand
GAGATCAGACTGGTCACGCGACCCGTTCACTCTCGAGGAAGAGAATGGCTTCTTCTACGGACGTGGGTCGGCGGACGACAAGGCCATGGCGGCGATGTTCGTCGCTAACCTGCTCAGGTACAAGGCGGAAGGTTGGCGGCCGGATCGGGATCTCATCCTCGCGCTTACCGCTGCTGAGGAAGGCGGCGCCAACAACGGCGTGTCGTTCCTGATCGCACAGCACAAGGCGCTGATCGACGCCGAGTATGCGATCAATGAAGGAGGAGGAGGCGCGCTTGCCGTCCGGGGCTCTGAAGTACGTCCTCTCTATCATTCAATTCAGGCGGCGGAAAAAGTATCGGAGCATTTCACGCTCACCGTCACCAACTCTGGCGGGCACTCGAGCGTGCCGCGCCCCAACAACGCCATCTACACTCTCGCCAATGGGTTGGCCCGACTCGCGGCGTTCAGGTTTCCGGTTGGCTTGAATCCCGTCACACGCACATTCTTCGAGCAGACCGCAAAGGTCGAGAATCCCGAGATGTCGGCTCCAATGCGAGTCATTGCCGCGAATCCGAATGACTCCGCAGCTTCAACGAGGCTGTCAACCGACCCGCGCTACGCCTCGATGTTGAGAACGACTTGCGTCGCCACGCGCCTCGCTGCGGGACATGCGAACAACGCTCTCCCACAAAAGGCCACCGCGCACGTCAACTGCCGGATCGTTCCGACATCCAGTGCGGAAGAAACGCTCGCGACCTTGAGAAGGGTGATCGCGGATACATCGATCGGAATCGCGTTTACATCGTCCGATCGTGATCCGTTTCCGACATCCGCCGATCCGGTCCATCCCGCGCTCCTTTCAGCCGTAACGGACCTGACCCGTCGCACGTGGGGCGACATTCCAGTGATCCCCACCATGTCTACGGGCGCCACCGACGGAGCATATCTTCGCGCGGCCGGAATCCCGACCTATGGCGTAAGCGGAATCTTCTCCCTTCCCGGAGAAAGCAACGCTCACGGCCGCGACGAGAAGCTGCGAACGAAATCGTTCTACGATGGCCTTGGTTTTCTCGATGCACTGGTAAGACGACTGGCAGGCGGTCAGCGGTAGCACAACGTTCAGCGCGTGTGGCGCCGCGGGACTCAGCTCGTTCCGTTCCCCATCTGCCCCCGCCCGCGGTCACCCCAGCACCACACGCGTCCATCGCCATCAAGTGCGCAGGTATGACTTCCTCCCGGAGCAACCTGCACGAAAGTCCGCGTTCCGCTGACGGGCGTCGCCAAGGGACGCTCCTTACCGGTATTCGCCGCGCTGCTCGTCCCGTCGCCAATCCCCCCGAACCAGTTGCCGCCCCAGCAGCGTGCGGTTCCGTCACGCTGCAATGCACAGGTGTGGACTGTTCCAGCGGCGACCGCCTTGAACAAGTTTCCCCCGGTCACGAGCTGAGGGGACGTATGCGGAGAGCTCGCCGCTCCTGTACCGAGTTGTCCAACGTGATTCTGTCCCCAGCAAAACGCTTCACCATCGAGCGTGATGCCGCAGCTGTGATTGCCGCCCGCCGTAATTGACTGGAACCTGCGGTCAGAACGGACCGGTACCGGCGAACTTTCTTTTGCCAGCGATCCGAGATCGCGATCGCCAATGCTCCCGTTGCCGAGCTCCCCATTCTGGTTGCTACCCCAGCAGTACGCGGCGCCGTCGGTTGTGATGCCGCAGGCGTGTAGCACACCTGCCTGAAGCGCCTTGAAGCGATGTTCTCCCGCAACCCGCGACGGAGTTAGTGCATCGGTCGCGCGACCATCGCCAGTGAACCCGCCGAGCCCCCAGCAGTACCCCTGATCATCGGTGGAGATCGCACAGGTGATTCGTCCACCTGCGGAGATGCTCTTGAAGCGCAGGTCTTCGGCGATAGCCAGGGGCGTTGCACTCTGGGAAAGCTTACCGTTTCCAAGCATGCCGCGTCCACTGTCATACCCGCCACCCCAGCAGTATGCGGCTCCGTCGCGAGTGAGAGCGCACGAGTGCGTCGTGCCCGCTGATACAGCTCTGAATCTGAGATCAGTTTGCAATCGCACCGGCCGAAGCGCGCACGTGCTCGTCTGATCACAGACTTCTCCCGCACCGGCAAGTCCGGACTGTCTGTATTGATTGTCTCCCCAGCACCAGACTCGGCCTTCTGCGTCGATACCGCATGAATGAAAGAAACCGCTGGTGATTGAAGTGAAGCGCTGAGTGCCTCCGGCGGGCACGGGTTCCGTGACAGCCCTCGGAATGGAGTAGGTGGAGCCCGGCTCAACGATGCCGCAGGCGGCGAGCAGCACTGTCCCCGCTAATGGTCTCGAGATGCTAAGCATCCCGGAAATGCGTGCACCTTCGAAGAATGAGTTCATGCAGCCTACGATCTCACCTCTGGGAGGTGCGACAAATACGTCGCTTGACGTAGCATCGACCCATAGCGTCGCGAACGAGCTGGCAAATCGATAGAAAAGACACCTTGCCTGAACATCCGAAGCGTACATTTTTACCTGCGGACGCCCAACCCAGGAGGCACCATGCCTCGCACCAGCCGGCTGTCGCTGTTCTTCGTCGGCGCTGTTGCGCTTTTCGCTACGCCCACTGGCAGCGCGCTGGCCCAGTACTCCCTGTTCGGGTGGAAACTCTCGGAATTTCAGCCCAACATCCCCAACGGCGGCCGCGCAAATACAATCACGGTCAATCCGGCGAACAATGACCAGATCATTGTCGCATCGGAAACCGGCGGGCTGTTCAAGAGCACAAACCGCGGCGTGACATGGGAGCACCTGAACGGGCTGCCTGAATTTTCCACGTCCGCAGTCGCCTACGTGCCTGCAGATCCGAACGTCGTAATCGTCACCACCACCGAAGACACGAGAGTGAACAATGGCGGTGGAATCTGGCGCAGCACCAACGGCGGCTTCTCATGGACGCAGCTCCCAGGTCCGCCCGTTCCACCAGGAATTCCTGCTCGGTTAAGCGCGTTCGAGATCTCGATGGCGCCCGATAACGGGAAGATTTATGTAGGAACCGAGTACGGCGTCTCCATCAGTAACGACCGCGGCCTCACCTGGACCCATGTCACGCCATTCGGCCTCGGGGGCCGCGTGATCTCGGTTCTGGCGCAAAGCGGAAACCGCGTACTTGCCGCAAGCGCCGCCGGGATTATGCGATCCGGCGATGGCGGAACGACCTGGCTTCCATCGACGAGCGGCACAGGCGGCGCGAACATCTCCGATCTCCACGCACTCGGCGCCTCGCCGTTTTCAAATACGACAGCCTACGTCGTCAACTGGTCCACCAATGTTTACGTCACGGAGGATGGCGGCGACAACTGGACGAGAATCACGTCGGCACCGGGCGGGGGTGGCGCCTGCGGAGGAATCGCATTCGTCAAGGCGACAGGAATAAGGATCATCGGGCGTCCACCTCGACGGACAACTCGCAGGATTACGCTGTATGCCGGAAATCGCTGTGGAATGTCGAGGCTGGTCGCGCCGCAGATTCCGGGCACCGGACGGTTCGACTACAGTGGTGCCTGGACCACGATCAACATGGATCACGGCGACACTCGCGACCTCGCGTTCACCAGCTTACGTCAACCGCTCCTGCTCGGCACTGATGGCGGACTCCACAGGACCGCTGACGGTGGACTCAACTGGACGTTCGCCGGTGGAGGCACCAGCGGTTACAACGCGCTCCAGATAACAGAGATAAAGGGACAGACGATCACGTCCCTCGGGCGGCATGACCTGTATTTCGGAACGCAGGACAACAATCTGTGGGCCTCCGGCGATGGCGGAACTACATGGCCAGGCGCCGTGTGTTGTGAAGGATTCTTCATCGAGCAGCAGCGGCGTGTCGTTGCGCCGGCGGACAGCAAGACGACATTCGTTGCGTGCGGAGGTTGCGCCGACTGGCTCACGAATCCTCTCTTCGCCGCGCTGGCAGCGTGGCCCGACGCAACGACTCCTCCGGCAGCTAACCCGGTGATCGTCGGCAGGTCATTCCATATTCAGGGCGTCGATTCCACTGCGGTATTCAGAAGTGGTTTCGCCTCGACAAACAATCTCGGAGCGTCATGGCGTCAGTACGTGACCTTTCCCGAGGGACGCCGTGACATTCCAAAGGTGTCGACTTCACCGCTGCGAACGGCGATTTACCAATCCATTCGCACCGGCTTTGACGCCGCGCGGAACTTCGAGATAGATCAGTTCGCGAGGATCACCACTTCGCTGTTCTCCACGACTCCGTCCGTGCGATATCCGCTGATGAACAACTTCGGCGGACTCGGAATAAATCCGACGATGTTCGCCTGGTATCAGGTCTTTGGCGTAGATCCCGAAAACACGCGCCACGTGATCGCGCCGGACATTGTAAACGAGAAGATGATGGAGACGTGGGACGGTGGAGACAACTGGACGGAGATTCCGAATCTCACGGCTCAGGTCACCGACAGCGGCCGGTTGCTCTTCCGGCGCTCGATCTTTCCGCAAGCCTCTGCCGTCAGCTTCGCCTCTTTCGATCCCAACCTCGTTGCGGTCGGCACGTGGCAGGGTGGACTGTTCATATCGGGAAACCGGGGCGCGACGTGGGAAAAAGTGCCCGGCTCGGAAGCCGTCACGTACATCACGTCCATACACTGGACAGCAGCGCACAGCGCGATCGTTTCATCGTATGGACGCGGGCTCTGGCGCATCATCTACGGCCTTCTTCGCCCGTTGCCTGAGTTCGACAGGTATTGCAGAGCTCCCAGCATCTTCGATCCCTACCCACTGCGGGAGCCGATCGAGCGGTATCGACGCGCGATCCTGGTCTTTGACGGAAACATCAGAGGAGCGAGAGTGGTGAATGGAGTACTGCGGCAGCTGTTCGTGTCGCCAGGAAGCTCTGTCGTTTTCTTCAGCGATTCGCGGATGCCCGGCGAGATCGAGATCACTGAAACCAGGAGACTGGTCGGCTTCACTGGAGCGAGAGCGCCGCGTAC
>JALYOO010000197.1 GCA_030856845.1 Gemmatimonadota bacterium | reverse complement strand
GGATCGGGTCGTGCACAAGGTCCGGAAGGTCGATCGGGCCGGTGCCAGCGTCGGCGCAGCCGGCAACGACAGCTATGGCCAGAGTGATGAGCGCGCTTCTGATCCTTTTTAGCATGGTGTCGCTGTTCGTTGGTCGGTGATTGGTGCTCGATGCGCTCGCGCATTTGCTCGTTCGAGGCGGCTCATTGGCCAGGCGCTTCACGCATATTTTCGGCGCCCGCATTAAATGGAGATTAAGGATGGATTCGTTCTGCCTTCAAGTTTAATACGGGAACACAGATCGGCGAATTGTGGCAGGCAGCTTGCCTATTATCAGGCCGTTGTTTCAACCCGGAGTAACGCGGCCATGAAGATGAAACTTCTCGAATCAACGCCCAGGAAACAGAAGACCACGGGCACTACGATATTCAGCGTCGGCTTTCATTCCGCCCTTCTCTTCTTTGCGATTTACGCGACGGCGAGAGCAGGCATCCGCGAGGACAACGAGCAGCGTGAGCAGAAGGTGAACTTCGTCAAGGTGAAGCCGGCCGAGCCCCCTCCAGTTGAGGAGAAGAAGCCTGAGCCACCGCCTCCGCCCAAACCCAAGGCGCCGCCCAAGCGGACCGAGCACACACCAGCTCCACTGCCGCCGGCGCCGAAGGCGGAGATAGCGCCTCCGAAGGGTTTCAAGGCGCTCGAAGCGCCGATCAATATTCCGACGACAATTCCAACCGTGGATCTGTCCGCGAAAGTGACCAATGAAGCTGACTTCAGCGGAAAAGGCGCCGTCGGTGGGAGCGCCACCGGCAAGGAAGGGAGCAGCGGCAACAAAGAAGGCGCTGACGGCGGCGTTGACACCAACAAGAACTACGCGGAGTTCGAAGTGGAGCAGCAGGTGAACGCCATTTCGGGTCTCGTGATTCCCTATCCCGAAGGCCTGCGATCATCGGGAGTCGAAGGCGAAGTGCTGGCCGAGTTCGTGGTCAACGAAAACGGACGCGTCGAAGCGAGCACCTTCAAGATCCTGAGCTCGTCCAACCCGATGTTCACGCAGGCGGTGAAGAAGGCGCTGCCGAAGATGCGCTTCCGGGCGGCGAAAATCGGTAGCACGAACGTCTCGCAGGTGGTGCAGCAGGCATTCGTATTCAAGCTCGATAGATGACTCGGATGTGGAGCAGGGTCCGGTCGCCGGGACGGACCTTCCTCCCGTCTGCGTCCATGCCTGCTGACGACTCCTGAGAAACAGAAAACGAATTAGAAAACGGATATCGCGGATTGTGCGGATAAGGGGCGGCACGACGGCGTTGGCTCGGCTGTCGTTCCCCTTTTTTTGTTGGGTTTCGATTCTAATAGTGCGTCCAATCCATTGCTTCTCATCCGCTCCGTCCGCGTAATCCGTTTCCAGGCCGTTGCTTCTGATCCGCCCCCGTCCGCCGCATCTTCATAACTCGTTTTCTCCTTAATTTCAGCCCGTCATGACCAGACTCGAGGCCAGCGTGAAAGTGTCTTGCAGGCATGGATTGAGGGTGATGGCTGTCGCGTTGCTCGTGCTGTCGTCTGCGGCGTCGCGCGTCCACGCCCAATCCGCCCCCCCGGTTTCCGGCAAGCGCGCCGCGAGCCTCGCCATTCGCAACGTGACGATTGTCGATGGGAACGGAACCCCCGCCTCTGGCCCCGCAGACATCATCGTGCGAGGGAACAGGATCGCCGATATACGGTGGCTTGACCCGGTAGCCCTGCAGGGCGGCGCGGTTCGGCGAACTCCGGCGGATACCGAGATCGATGGTACCGGCAAATACGTTCTTCCCGGATTGATCAACGCACACGCACACGTGCAGGATGAACGCGGCGGAGCCCCGCAACCGCTCGACTACGAGCTGAAGCTGTGGCTTGCCTCGGGAATAACCACCGTTCGCGAGGTCGGGGCCGATACGACCCGCAAAGTCATCGACCTTCGTGCGCGCAGCGAACGAGGCGAAGTCGCGTCGCCGCGCATTTATGTCTACGCGCGATTCGCGGCGCCGCCGGCACCTCGCACGGTTGAAGCAGTTCGCGATCGAGTCCGCGAGTTAAAGCGGATGGGAGTCGACGGCATCAAGAGTGTCGGCATCGACCGTGACCTGATGACCGCGATGCTGGATGAAGCCCGCAAGGCCGGGCTGCGTGTGGCGCACCACGCCGGAGTCGAAGAAACGAACGCATGGGACGACATCAGGCTCGGCACAACCAGCATAGAGCACTGGTACGGCATTCCTGACGCTGCGCTGAAGGACGGCGTACAGGGTTTTCCATCGAGCTACAACTATCGCAATGAAGTCGATCGCTTTCGCTACGCCGGTCGCCTGTGGCGCGAGGCCGATTCAACGAGACTGCTGGCGGTGCTCGACGGTATGGTGGCCTCGAAAGTGGCGTGGGTTCCCACTCTCGATATCTACGAAGCGAGTCGAGACCTGCAGCGGGCCCAGACCCAGCCGTGGTTTCAGGACTATCTGCACCCGACGCTCGAGGAGTATTTCAAGCCCAACCCAGGGAACCACGGGTCATACTTTCTGGGTTGGACATCGACCGACGAGACGTTCTGGAAGGAGAACTACAGGATATGGATGAACGCTCTCCGTGAATTTGAGCGGCGCGGTGGCTTGATCGGAGCCGGTGATGACGCCGGTTTCATCTATCAGCTCTACGGATTCGGTCTCATCCGGGAGCTCGAGCTGCACCAGGAAGCGGGCTTCAGCCCGATCAAGGTGATTCAACACGCTACGGGCAACAACGCCCGCATACTCGGCGAAGAGTCACGACTTGGCCGAGTCAGAGTCGGTTACCTCGCGGACCTGATCGTCGTGAATGGAAACCCATTGGAAAACCTGAAAGTCCTGTATCCCACTGGGGTCGAGGAGATAAAGGATGGAAAAGCGGTGCGGACCGGTGGCGTTCAGTGGACAATAAAGGATGGGATCCCATATAATTGCGCGGCGCTGCTGGCGGACGTAAAAGGGATTGTGTCCGCGGCTAGATCAGCCAGGGGGCGTTGATCATCGGGCCGATCGGTGACGACGACATGTCTGAAGGCGATGAATCATCTGCGCTGCGGAACCGTCGGGCCGATGGATCCGTCTGGGCACTGGATCAGCGGCGATAGAATCAGTTCTGTCCCCTTAGCGAGGGCCATACCTGTTGAAGCGTCGCGCGCGGGCGCCGCGCGACGTGAATCGGAATGTCTCGCTCCTCCGACACCGACCATGGATGAGTAAAGCGTCGAGCCAGCTCGATGTTCTGGAAGAATGGCTTCAGGTCTTCCTCGTCGATACCCACCGTGACGGCCACTTCGCCTGGCTTCGAGCCCGGTCCGAAAAACCAGTACGTACCGGTGGCGCTGATCGCCGGGGGCAATCCGTGGCGCGGGCCGTAGTAGTCGATCGCGCCGGCCTCTCCATAATTCTCCGCGATGATGACGGCCCGAGCGCGATCTTCGGGCGGAAGACCGTTGTAGACCTCAGCGACGGTGGCGACCTGCTCCGGCCAGCCCAGCATGTCGGCGTAGTCCTGCGGCAAGCGGTCCAGCTCTCCGCGATTGGTGCGCAGTGCAGATTCAGCGCCAATAGCAACCGCGTAACTCGCCATCAGCGGAGGCGGGAGGATCGGAACTCCGAGTGGAAACAGCAGCGCGCCATATGCAAGCAACGGGAGAACGACGGCCCATCGTAACACGATCCGGACGCGTCGGCCAACGATTTTCTCGACGGCCACGCCGCCCGCCGCGAACAAGGCCGGATAAACCGGCCCGAGGTAGTATGGCTTACCCTTGAGCGCGAGCAGGATGAGAAAAGCGAACGCGCATGTCCAGCCCACTACGCGAAACGGTCGCGCGGCCGCCGATGCAAGCAGCCAGGCAAGGCCGCCCGCAGCGAGGAGGAATGCCGGGCCGAGCTGCAGTTGTCCGATCAGAAAGGCGGCCGGCGTCACGCGCTCGAGCTGCGACTCCTGAAGGTCGCGCATCTGCTGAATCACGGGGAAGTCCAGGCGCAACTGGCCGATAACACCTGGGCTGCCGATGAGAATCACGATTCCGAGGGCGATCCAAGGCCACCGAGTCAGGAGCCAGCGACGCTCCCGTGTAACGAGAACGGCGAGCAGTGTTGCGACTCCGAAGAATATCGCGCTGAACTTCGTGAGCAGAGCAAAACCGGTCGCAACCCCGTACCACATCCACCATTTGCAGTCGCCGGTTCGTGACAGCCGGACCAGGGCGTAAAGGCCGAGCGTCCACGCCAGCTGATCGAAGACCACGGGTTGAAAGAGGTTTCCTGCTCGCAGGAAAAGCGGGCTCGTGGCAACAGCGAGCGCCGCCGCGACTTGCGCGAATCGCCGTCCTCCCAGCTCGGCGGCAATCACTGCGGCGAAGATCACCAGGGCAGCGGCGGCGAGCGCCGGAAGGAACCGGATCTCGAACAGGGAATCGCCGGGAATCAGTCGCGAAATCTCAGCGAAGATTGCGATCGCCGGCGGGAACTCCATGCGGAACAAATCCAGATGCCGGCCCATCGCGAGGTAGAGCAGCTCGTCACGATGAACGCCATAGGGAGTGGCCAGGTTCACGGCAAAGTGGATGGCTGCGGTCAACGCCGCGAGCGTCATCACCGGCAGCCGATCAAGAGGCTGCCGCAGTACGACGGTTATCGCTGTGGCGCCGTCGACGGGGTGCTGCGGCATCCTCGGCGTATGGTTCATTTTGATCAAGATTGCACGTTTCGCCGTGCGGCGTGAGTCAGGGGCATGGTTCTTTCACCGATCCGGACCCATGGCAAAACGATCTTCGTACCTCGACAAACTCCCAAAGGCGGCTGCCCGTCGTGGCAGGGCCGATCGCGGAGAGATAGAGATCGTCACCGGCCGCAGGGCGCGCCGGGAGATCGAGAGCGAATGCGCGCCGGAATTGACTGGCGGCGCGCTGGGCAAGGGTGGAAAGCGAACGGGAATCCTGCTGGAGGATGACGTTCACATGATAGTGCGGGACGCAGTCCGCTTTCCGACGGGGGCTACGGCGTGCCAGATGCGCGTGGTCGGAAAGACCGGGTATGACGGGCCCAACGGGGTTGTTGTTCTGCCGGAGCTGGAGGGACGCTTCGTGCTTCGCGAGATCTATCGACATGCGACGCGATCATGGGAGCTGGAAGCCGTGCGCGGGAGACGTGAATCCGGCATGACGTCGCGGCAAGCCGTTCGCGCGGAAGTGAAACATGAGCTCGGCTACCCCGTTCGCCGCATGGAGAAACTGGGAACCATCTGTCCTGACGCCGCAGTCATGGCGAGCACGCTGGAAGTTTTTCTCGCGCAGCTTGGCAGCGCGCCGAGGAAGGACGAGCCCGGGGACACCGAAGCGTTTGGTGAGATGGTGCACCTCACCGAGGAGGAGTTTCACGAGCGCATTGTCGACGGGGATATCCGCGACGCGCACACCATCGCTGCGCTTACGCTCCTACGGTTGAGGCGAGAGAAGGCCGTGGCGACGGAGTAGGAGATTGGTTCATCGCTGACTCTTTCGTTTGCGGCGGGCTCCCCTCGAGTGCGGGCTCCCATGATCTGAAACGGATGAGGCGGATAGAGCGGATATGGGACGGATTAATGAGGGGTGATCGCAGAGAATCCTGTACGGTTAACTGTGAGCACAGGAATTCTGATCGAAGAAAGGCTGACGCACTCGGTCATTGGTGCGTTCTTCGAAGTCTACAAGACACTCGGTTTTGGGTTCCTCGAGCACACTTACGCTCTGGCGATGGAACTGGAGCTTCGCACCCGCGGCCATCGTGTCTTGAGACAGCTGTCCGTACCGGTCACGTACAAGGAGGGCCAGCGGTTAAGCACACAGCGACTGGATCTAATTGTCACCACAAACTGGTGGTCGAGATCGAGTCGACCCTTAAGCTGCCTCCTACCGCAATCCGCCAGATCTACAACTACCTGCGGGCAACCGAGCTGGAGGTTGGTCTCCTTCTCCATTTTGGACCGGTTCCGAGGTTTTATCGGCAAGTCGTTCTAAAGAACAGGGAGGTTGATACCAATAATTCGAAGCAGGACCATGAATGAATACGTCCCGACGTCCTTTTCCCATATAACCCGTCCCTCATCCGGATCATCCGCCTGATCCGCATTCACCATAGAAGGGTCAGTCGAGCTTCGGCGACCCGCTGCCGGCGGGACTACGTCATGGGGCGGAGTTGACTACGTAACCTGTCCGATATGTGACCCGGCCTCCGGGGGCGATTCTTGTCGCGTCTTCCACAGGATCGCAATAAATGGACGCTGCATCGTCACCCGGCATCACTTCGCCCTCCATTGGCGGCATCAGCTACATCTTTCCGAAGTGCTCGCGCACTGTGCGGCAGCTCTCACACGAGGGCAAGCTCGCGAGCTCGGCCGAGACGATGGAATCGTTCGGATTCGAGAACGTCCATGTCGCCACGTCGGAAAGCCCCTACGAACTGGCGCGCGAAGCGGTCATTCGCCTGCTGAGCGATCGGGATTTGGACCCCGAAAGTGTCGGGCTGGTGGTGTACGGAGGCACGCCCGGAGCAATGGCGTTTTCCCCGGCAGGCGATGCGGAGCGAGGAGCTGCATCACTGTGCCGTACCGATCGCTTCAAGTACCCCGCGGCCCGTCTACAGTACGAGCTGGGCCTTACCAACGCGTCCGTCTTCGCGAT
>JALYOO010000196.1 GCA_030856845.1 Gemmatimonadota bacterium | reverse complement strand
GTCCGGCGGAGTATTACCGGCTCGGTGACGCGGCAGGGACGATCGGCGTGATCACCCCGATGTCGCACACTTACTGCTCGTCGTGCAACCGGGTGAGACTCACCGCCGATGGCCGTTTGCGAACCTGCCTTTTCGGAGATCACGAGGTTTCCCTGAGGGAAGCGTATCGCGGCGGCGAGAGTATGGAGCCTCATTTTCGCCGGGCGCTCGCCGGGAAGCCGCTTGAGCACGAGCTGCTTCAGATGCGAGTCGGTGGACTGAAGGCGCTGTCGCAGGTAGGTGGCTGAGACAGGCCACGTCACGTGCCTCGCGCTCTCACAGCTGCGGGAATAACTTTCGTCGCTGAACGCCTCCACTCATCAACGCACGGATAATGGTAAACAAGATTACGGTCGTCGGCGCAGGCAACGTCGGCGCGACGACCGCGCAGCGCATCGCCGAGAAGGAGCTCGCGAGCCAGGTCATTCTCGTCGACATCCAGGAAGGAATTCCGCAGGGCAAAGGCCTCGACCAGTGGCAATCCGCACCGATCGAAGGGTTCGACAGCCGCCTTGTCGGAACGAACACATACGATGAAACGGCTGGCTCGGACATTGTCGTCATCACCGCCGGCATTGCGCGCAAGCCCGGCATGTCGCGCGACGATCTTCTCAACACGAACGCCGGCATCGTGAGGGAGGTCTCCGAGAGTATCAAGGCGACATCGCCTGAAGCGATTCTCATCATGGTCTCCAACCCCCTCGACGTCATGTCGTATGTGGCGAAACAGGTGACCGGTTTTCCGCGGGAGCGTGTGCTGGGAATGGCTGGTGTGCTCGACACCGCACGCTATCGCGCTTTCCTCGCCCAGGAGCTGGACGTTTCCGTTCGCGACATTCAGGCGATGGTGCTCGGAGGACACGGCGATACGATGGTGCCGCTCATCTCGTACACCAGCGTGAGCGGTATCCCGATCACCCAGCTCATGTCACGCGAGCGGCTCGACGCAATTGTGGAGCGCACGCGAACCGGCGGCGCCGAGATCGTCAAGCACCTCAAGACCGGATCTGCGTATTACGCCCCGTCCGCCGCCGCCGTTCAGATGTGCGAAGCGATCGTGCGGAATCAGAAGCGCATCCTGCCATGCGCCGCCTGGCTCGATGGAGAATACGGAATGTCCGGACTTTTCCTTGGTGTGCCATGCAAACTGGGGCGTCGCGGGCTCGAGGCGATCATCGAGGTCACTCTGACCGATGAAGAGCGCGACGCTCTGGCGAAGAGTGCGGAGGCGGTGCGCGAGCCGATGGGTGCCGTCAAGCTCTGATCGAGATGAGCAGGGCACTGGGGTTCTACCGGTCGGCGATAGGAAAGAAGGCAGTGATGGGTGTGACGGGGCTGATTGGCATCGGCTTCGTGATCGCGCACCTTGCGGGGAATCTGCTGGTGTTCAGCGGCGCGGAGGCGATCAACCGCTACTCGCACTTCCTGAAAAGCACCGGAGAATTGCTGTGGCTGCTTCGGGCAGTGCTCATCGCAGCGGTGATTATGCATGTCATCGCGGCGGTACAGCTGACGCGGCAGAATCGCGCTGCACGCCCCGTCGAGTACGTGAACCGCGAGCCGCAGGTGTCGACCCTTGCTTCGCGCACGATGCGATGGGGCGGGACGGTGCTTCTCCTCTTCATCGTCATCCACATTCTTCATTTCACAACCGGCACTCTCAAGCCTGCGGGAGTCTTCAGCACCGCTGACGTGTACAGCAACATCGTCGCGAGCTTCCGCCTCTGGTGGGTGGCATTGTTCTACGTTGTTTCGATTATCATTCTGGGTTTTCATCTCTTCCACGGCGCGTGGAGCTCAGTTCGTTCTCTGGGCGTTCGCCAGCCCTCTACCAATCCGCTTCAGCGAAAGGTCGCGCTCGCTGTCGCCATTTTCGTCTGGCTGGGATTTACAGTGGTGCCCGTCGCGGTGTTCGTCGGCCTGGTGCGCTGATGGTAGAGCTGAACGCGCGAATCCCGGCCGGCCCGCTCGAGAGAAAGTGGGATCGGCACCGCTTCGAGATGAAGCTCGTCAACCCGGCGAACAAGCGGAAATACGATATCATCGTCGTGGGCACGGGCCTTGGCGGAGGCGCAGCAGCAGCAACGCTAGGCGAGCTCGGGTACAATGTGCAGTGCTTCTGCTTTCAGGACTCCCCACGGAGGGCGCACAGCGTCGCGGCGCAGGGAGGCATCAATGCCGCGAAGAACTACCAGAACGACGGTGACAGTGTGTACCGGCTGTTCTATGACACGATCAAGGGCGGCGACTTTCGCGCACGCGAGGCCAACGTGTACAGGCTCGCCGAGATCAGTGTCAACATCATCGATCAGTGCGTTGCGCAGGGCGTGCCGTTCGCGAGGGAGTATGGCGGGCTGCTGGCCAACCGATCGTTTGGCGGCGCGCAGGTGTCGCGCACCTTCTACGCTCGCGGACAGACCGGCCAGCAGCTGCTGCTCGGCGCGTATCAGGCTCTGGAGAGACAGATCGCCGCGGGGACGGTGAAGATGTTTCCGCGAACCGAGATGTTGGACCTCGTCGTCGTGGACGGCAAGGCTCGGGGCATCGTCGTCAGGGATCTTGTCACGGGAGAGGTGCGTTCGCATGTGGCGGATGCCGTCGTGCTCGGAACGGGCGGATACGGGAACGTCTTTTATCTCTCGACCAACGCCAAGGGTACGAACGCGACGGCGATCTGGCGGGCGTACAAACGCGGGGCCGCTTTCGCAAATCCCTGCTTCACCCAGATCCACCCGACCTGCATTCCCGTGAGCGGAGAGTATCAGTCGAAGCTGACACTGATGAGTGAGTCTCTGAGGAACGACGGACGTGTCTGGGTGCCTGGGGCGCCTGGCGACAAGAGGGGCGCGGCCGATATTCCCGAGAACGAGCGTGACTATTTTCTGGAGCGCAAGTATCCGAGCTTCGGCAATCTCGCTCCGCGCGACATTGCCTCCCGGGGAGCCAAGGAAGTCTGCGACGAGGGCCGCGGCGTAGGGGAGAGCGGGCTGGGAGTCTACCTCGACTTTGCAGACGCAATCAAGCGCCTTGGCGAACTGGTGATTCGGGAGCGTTATGGAAATCTCTTCGAGATGTACCAGCGCATTACCGACGAGAATCCTTACGACGTCCCGATGCGCATCTACCCGGCGGTTCACTACACGATGGGCGGATTGTGGGTTGACTACAATCTGATGAGCACCATCGACGGACTGCACGTCATCGGCGAGGCGAACTTTTCCGATCACGGTGCCAATCGGCTCGGTGCAAGTGCGCTGATGCAAGGCCTCGCCGACGGATACTTCGTGCTTCCCAATACGATCGGCGACTATCTCGCGGCGAACAGACCGGAGAAGCTCGACGCTTCGCATCCTGCGTTCACGAGCGCGGAACTGAACGTGAATGAGCGGACACGCCGGCTGCTCGACGTCGATGGAAAGCGCACGGTCGACTCGTTTCACCGCGAGCTTGGACGAATCATGTGGGATCACTGCGGGATGTCGCGGAATGAGGCAGGCCTGAGGAGCGCGCTGGAAATTATTCCCCGGTTGCGCGAAGAGTTCTGGCGTGACGTGAACGTGCCCGGTAGCCACGAGCACCTCAATCAGGCTCTGGAGAAGGCGGGAAGGGTAGCAGATTTCCTGGAGCTCGCCGAGCTGATGTGCATCGATGCGCTGCATCGTGTTGAATCGTGCGGCGGGCATTTTCGCGAAGAGAGCCAGACTTCCGACGGCGAGGCTTTGCGGGACGACGAGCGCTACAGCTACGTGGCCGCGTGGGAATACCAGGGTGACGGCGTGCCCCCGCTGCTCAACAAAGAGCCGCTCGTGTTCGAGAACGTAAAACTGTCGCAGCGCAGCTACAAATGATGAACCTCAAGCTCCGCGTGTGGCGTCAGGCCGGCCCGTCGATGCCCGGAAGAATGGTTGAATACGCCGCGCCCGAAATAAGTCCGGACATGTCATTCCTCGAAATGCTGGATGTGGTAAACGAGCGTCTTACCGAGCGCGGCGAGGAGCCAATCGCATTCGACCATGATTGTCGCGAAGGCATTTGCGGCTCCTGCGCGCTCATGATCAACGGCGCGGCCCATGGCCCGATGAAGGGCACCGCGACCTGCCAGCTTCACATGCGGAGCTTCAGGGACGGACAGACAATCGACATCGAGCCATGGCGCGCGAAGGCGTTTCCGGTGATACGCGATCTCGTCGTTGACCGTGGATCACTCGACCGAATCATCGCTGCCGGCGGATTCATCAGCGCTTCGACCGGAGGTGCGCAGGACGCGAACGCCATTCTCGTTCCCAAGACGTCTGCCGATGCGTCGATGGACGCCGCATCCTGCATTGGTTGTGGGGCATGCGTCGCCGCTTGTCCCAACGCATCAGCATCGCTCTTTACGGCGGCGAAGCTGAGCCATCTCGGACACCTGCCGCAGGGACAGCCCGAGCGTTATCGGCGTGTAGCGTCGATGGTTCACCAGATGGAGCTGGAGGAGTTCGGCAGCTGCAGCCTTTATGGTGAGTGCCAGGAGGCGTGCCCGAAGGAAATAAGCATCGATACCATCTCGCGCATGAATCGCGATTTCATTAAGGCGGGGGTCATCGCGTGATCGACCCCCGCCTGGTCGTTACTACTCCGGTCAAAGGATCGTCAACGAACCAGTAACAGGACGCTTCTAAGCTTTTTATCGCCCTCCCGTGGGAGGTGGCGACAAAGGCAAACCCGCCGAAAGACGGGGACGCAAAGCTGCGAGGCTAAAGTCGGCGCGAGTGCGCGGACCACGCCAGTCGGGTTACCGAACGAACACCCAGGAGAGGTCGAATGAAGTGGTCCCCCCGGAACAGCCGCAATGCGGCAGGTTACCGCTACTTTGTGTTTGCCGCCGCGGCCTTCGGGTTCGCGGCCTGTCGGGACCTGGCGGGCCCCGCGGTTGTCGAAAGCCCGAGCTCGATCCCCGTGCTGTTCGGACAAGATCCCGAAAAGGGGAAGCTCATTCCCGACCAGTACATCGTTGTGTTCAAGGACCACGTTGCCGACGTGCGCGGTAGTGCCGAAGCGCTGGTGCAGGCGAAAGGCGGCGAGCTTCATCATACCTACGAATCAGGAATCAAGGGATTCTCCGGCAAGATGACTGCGGCCGCTGCCGCTTCGCTGAAGAACCACCCCGACGTCGCCTACGTCGAACAGGACCAGCGGGTATCGATGACCGGCACGCAATCGGGCGCCACCTGGGGTCTTGACCGCGTCGATCAGGCGAACCTGCCACTCAACGGAACTTACTCCTACGCCACGACAGGCTCCGGCGTGAACGCCTACATCATTGACACCGGTGTTCTCACGACTCACGTCGAGTTCGGCGGCCGCGCTTTCGGTGGATTCGACGCCATCGGCGATGGCTACGGCCCGACTGGATGTCACTGGCATGGTACGCACGTCGCCGGAACAGTCGGAGGCTCGACTGTGGGCGTCGCGAAGGATGTTCGCATCTACTCTGTACGCGTTCTTGATTGCGCGGGAAGCGGCACCAACAGCGGAGTCATCGCAGGCATCGACTGGGTGACCGCCAACAGAGTGCTCCCGGCCGTTGCCAACATGAGCCTCGGCGGTGGGTATTCGCAGGCGACAAACGACGCACTACAGCGGTCGGTCAATGCCGGCGTGACATACGTGGTCGCCGCCGGCAACAGCACTGCCGACGCCTGCTCGTATTCACCCTCCAGCGCTCCGTCAGCATTGACAATCGGCGCCACTACGTCCCTGGACGCTCAGGCCACTTATTCGAACTTCGGCTCGTGCGTCGATCTGAACGCGCCCGGCACCGCGATCTACTCGGCGACGAACACGAACAATACCGCGATGGGCACATCGAGCGGCACGTCAATGGCTTCGCCACACGTTGCGGGCTCTGCGGCGCTCTATCTCGAGACAAACCCTGGCGCTTCGCCGGCCACGGTTGCCACGGCGATCGTCAACGTCGCGACCTCGGGCGTTCTGAGCGGGCTTGGCGCCGGATCTCCGAACAAGCTTCTTCGTACGCCGCTCGCGGGCGCGCCACCGCCACCACCGCCACCACCGCCGCCACCGCCAACGGATAACGCTCCGGTCGCAAGCTTCACGGCTACGTGTTCCGGCTTGACATGCACGCTCGACGGGCGAGCGTCCACCGACGACGGTCAGATCGTTCAGTACAGCTGGAACCTGGGCAAATCCCCCAACGGGACCGCAACCGGTTCAGTTGTCGCCGCCGCCTATCCTCACGACGGCAATCGCACGGTCACTCTGACGGTGACGGACAATGGAGGCAAGTCCACCTCCGTTACGAAGGTGATCGTGATC
>JALYOO010000162.1 GCA_030856845.1 Gemmatimonadota bacterium | reverse complement strand
GATCACTCCCGCTCCATTCGGCTGGGCGCCCATATCCTTTGGTCTGTAGATGTGTGCAGGCACCATCACGCCGTCCGACGCCGGAATCATCACGATCTCAGGCTCGATCCACTTGAACGACAACCACTCCGCGCTTGGCGACAGCGTGAGCTGCGACATCTCCGCGCCGGGCCGGTTCGCCATCAGGAAGAGATCGGGCGGACGATTTACGTAGGAGTAGACGTCAGCGAGCATCTGTCCGTCGGGAGAAACGACGACTCTGTGTCGCCCGGACTTCGTCGTAATGCGCTCACGTGCACCGCCATTCACCGACATTCGGTAGAACTGATGCTCGAATGGCGACGGCTCGCTGGTGTGCAGATAGAACGATTTCTCGTCGGGCGAGAGCGTGACGTCGAGGACTTCCCATTTCCCTCGAGTGAGCTGACGTCGGTCGGAGCCGTCGGCTGCCACCGTATAGAGATGAGCAAATCCGTCGGCTTCCGAGACGTGATAGAAGCGTCGCCCCCCGTCGTACCAGCCGGCGCACGAGAATGAGCAAGGGCCGTCGACCCAGGCGGTGTCACGAAGCGTCTCAAGCGTTGTCAGCTTTCCGGTTGCGTCGACAGTCCGCAGAAGCCGCACCTTGTTGTCGGCGGTATAGGCGTAAAAGGCGCCGCGACTTCCGTTGTCGCTCCAGCCGAGCGGTTGCACTAAACCGTTCGCGGTGTCAGAGGGATATGGCTTGAGCCAGGTGAGTGTGCCGGTGACGAGATTGATGAATCCCGCACGCCCCCGATCCTGCGTATCACCGACGTTCTCGCGCCCCCGGATCTGCTCGATGTACCCGCTCTCGGTGACGAATCGGGGAATGTCATTTCCCCTCGCCCCCTGCGCGCTGATGCGGGTAGTGATGAGCAGCGACCGAGCATCGGGTGCCGGTGAAACAGCTGCCAGCTCTTCACCGCGTTGAGTGTAGTACGTCTTGAGGCCTCTCGACTCACGCTCGCGGCGCTCGGCGCGTTGAATACTGTCGGCACGCACTCTGTCACGGATGGCTTCGAACAGATCGCGCTGCTGCTGCTCGATGCGGCCGCGCTGTCCCGCGGCGCGCGCGGAATCAGCCGGCTCGGGCCCCGAGCGAAGATCGGTGAGCTGGCGGAGCGAGCCGCCGCTCACGTCGATCGAGTAGACGTTGTTGTCGCGGATGAAGTAGACCTTGTCGGCGGAGAGCGAGAATTGGGGCGATCGCTCCCGTGCCAGCGTCTGCGTGAGCCGCCGGGTTGTGCCGGTACGCATGTCGGTGACGTAGATGTCGCCGTCGAACTCCACCGCCATATGGCGGCCGTTGCCCGATCGGTCGCCTGTCGAGACGAGAGCGCCGATGGAGTCGAACTGCGCCGGCGAGACCCTTTCCAGCTTTGCACCAAGAGTCGCCCGCACCCGGAACCGCTTCGGTGTCTCGCGCCAGTCGGTGCCGGGCTCGAGCCACGTGAAGTAGATCCACTTGTTGTCCGCGCTCCAGCGCACATCCTGGGGCTGACGCCCATAGAGTTCCGGCCCGCGCATGATGTTCTTGATGGAGAAGTCGAACGCCGGTGACTGCTGGGCGGCGAGAGGAGCGGCGAGCAGCAGTACGAAGAGGGCCTTTAGCATTGGTACTGATCTGGTCGGAAAGTTGTGAATGAAGGAACATTCTGAACAAGAAACTCTGACAGAGTAGCGGACGAAGCTCGAGATCGTTTGCGTGTCGCGTCATGAGTGAGGAGTAGTGCGTGGACAGTTGGGCGTTGCGAGTGTCGCGTGTCGGCAATGACGCCGCAGGTCGGCCCAACGGGCAACGCGCGACGCCCACGGTTTACTCACCACGCCTGACTCCAAACGCGCAAGCGCATAACGAGCACCGCGCTTGTCACTAATGCGCACATCATCCACCCCCAGTTGCATCGATCGCGAAATCGCGCGCGTGACTGAAGCTCACCTCCGTGCTCACCGCGCGTTTCCTACCGCTCAAAACGCTTATCCATTCTCTCGCCGAGTCAGCGAGTATCACGATCACGGAAATCATGAAGAATCCGGCAACTGCAGCGTCGAGCCGGTCATTGAACATCATCTGCCGGGCAGCCTCCACGGTCTTGACTCCGACAGGCAGCGCCCCGCGCGCGACGAAATCCTCCAGCATGCGCGCATGGGAAAGAAATCCGAGCTTTGGATTGTCGGAAAAGATCTTGAGCCATCCTCCTGTCAGTGTGACGATAGCGAGCCACGATAGTGGAACGATCGTGATCCAGGCGAAGTGCGCCTTTCCCATCTTGATGATGACTGTCGTCCCGACGCACAGCGCAACTGCAGCAAGAAGCTGATTCGAGATTCCGAACAGCGGCCACAGCGAGTTGATTCCGCCGAGCGGGTCCATCACACCCTGATAGAGGAAGTACCCCCACATCATCACGAAGATTGCGCTGGACAGCACAACAGCGGGATACCACGATACGCGCCCAAACGGCTCCCATATGTGTTTACCGAGATCCTGAAGCATGAACCTGCCGACCCGTGTACCTGCGTCGAGTGTTGTCAGGATGAACAGCGCTTCGAACATGATCGCGAAGTGATACCACAGAGCCATCGCGCTGGTGCCACCCAGCACGCTCGAAAACAGATACGCCATTCCTACCGCCAGGCTCGGTGCCCCGCCGGTGCGCGACAGCAGCGACTGCTCGCCGACCTGGCGGGCAAGAGTCTCGATCTCGGCCGGTGTCACGACGAATCCCCACGCCCGAATAGCCTCCGCCGCGGACTGCGCGGTTGTGCCAAGCACAGCGGCAGGAGCGTTGATCGCGAAGTAGATGCCGGGAGTAAGAACGCACGCCGCGATCAGCGCCATCACCGCGACGAGCGATTCGGTGAGCATCGCACCGTAGCCAACCATGCGAGCGTCGGTTTCGCGAGCGAGCAGCTTCGGGGTCGTGCCCGACGCGACGAGCGCATGGAATCCCGATATCGCCCCGCAGGCGATCGTAATGAATACGAACGGAAACACCTTGCCCGCGAAAACCGGCCCGCTGCCGTCGGTGAATTGTGTGAGAGCCGGCATCTGAAGCGGCGGCAGCACGATCAAAATCCCGAGTGCCAAGGCGATGACGACACCGATCTTCACGAACGCGGACAGGTAGTCGCGGGGGGCAAGCAGCAGCCACACCGGCAGAACGGAAGCGGCGAAACCGTAGATCATTATGAGAATCGCGATCGTCGGGCCGCTCAGAGTGAAGATCGGAGCGAGGGTCGGGCTCTCCGAGACCCACCGGCCGGCGTACAGCGCGAGTATGAGCAGGACTATTCCAATGGCGCTCGCTTCGAGCACACGGTGCGGACGGATCCATCGCATGTAGCTGCCCATCAGCATCGCGATGGGAATTGTCAACGCGATGGTGACGATCCCCCACGGGCTCAACTTCAGCGCGTTCACTACGACAAGCGCGAGCACGGAGATCAGCACTATCATGATCCCGAGGACTGCGATCAGGGCCGTATAGCCGGCGACTTTTCCGATCTCGTCCTTCGCCATCTGGCCGAGGGATTTGCCATCGCGCCGGATGGAGGAACACAGGATCACCATGTCCTGCACCGCGCCGCCGACCGCTACTCCGACGATGATCCAGAGTGCGCCGGGAAGGAACCCGAATTGCGCGGCCAGCGTTGGCCCGACGAGCGGGCCCGGGCCTGCTATCGCCGCGAAGTGATGCCCGAAGACGATCCACCGGTTGGTCGGTGTGTAGTCGCGACCATCGCTCAGGCGGACGGCAGGCGTCGCGCGATCCGCGTCGAGCTGAAAGACCCTCGTCGCAATGACCTTACTATAGATACGGTAGGCGACGATGTAGGTGCACACCGCGGCGGTCAGCAGCCATGCCGCGTTCACCTGCTCGCCGCGTGACAGCGCGAGCCAGCCGAAGCTGAATGCGCCGAGCACCGCGATGAGCACAAGGAGGGCGCGTTGCAGTGTCCTGCTCATGCGATGATCATCGGTAGGCGGTGAAATTGTCTATCGGTTATGTTTCCCGCAATCAGCCAATGGTCTATTCGAAACCGCTTCTGCCGGCGCTGTTTGCAGCCGTTATTGGCGCGAGCCTCGCGGGAGGATCCGGCAGCGGTTCCGCCGCGCCTGCGGCGGAAGACGTCCAGCCAGTCAACGCTCTCGCCGCGATGCTCGGACGCCCTCTCGCGATACTGCCGACCCAGTTTCTCGCATTCTCCACCGGGACAGGATCCTGGGAAAGCTCTCCCGACAACGGCGCGATGCTCGAGCTTCTGGACAAGGAAATCGAGGCGACGCTGCGCCGCCGGGGTGTGCAGGCTCGATGGACTTTCGCCAGCGAGATGGTCGCAGCGGCACGGCGCAACGCCGGACTCATCGGCGATCCGCATGGACTCTCGGCCGAGCGCTACCGACGCGCGAAGGCAGGTGATACGCCGCTCAGCGAGCCGCTCGGTTCACAGATTCGGACGCTCGTCGCGCTGCGCGATGCCAGGTACGCACTGTTGCCCGTTGAAGTGCGGGTCGAGGGCAACAATGGTCAGGGTAGGGGAAGCGTCCGCCTTCTATTGATAGATACGCGCACCGCGCGGATCGTCTGGGCGGAGGATGTCATCGGGGCGCCAACCGCATCGTTTGGGGATCCGCGCGCCGCGCTGACGACCGCCCTCTTTCCGGAGCTGGCCCGCGAGCTGGCATCGCGCATCGCCGACATGGTGGTCACTCAGTAGAGTGGAGAGCCTCGCGTCTTGACGACCGTTTTCCACGTCTCCGATCTGCATTTTGGGAGGCCGGCGGTGCCGGCGCAGATCGAGGCGATCGAGAGTCTGATTCAGGAAGAGAAGTTCGACGTCGTTGCAATTTCGGGTGATCTGTCACAGCGCGGGCGCGCAGGCGAGTTCCAGCGCGCCGCGGTCTTCATCCGCGACGCGCAGAAGGTGAGCAGGACAATCACCGTTCCGGGCAATCACGACGTCAAGTGGTGGCGGGCTCCGCTCGGAGTTGGCGACAACTCCCGGATGTACGAGAACTACATGAAGTTCATCTCGGCCGATCTCGAGCCCGTGTTGCGGATGCCGGACGCGACTTTCGTCGGGATTAATACTTCCCATGGCGTGACTGCCCGAACGCTCACGTGGAATATTCGCGACATCTCGATCATCGGTGACATCCGCCGCGAGCAGTTCGTGGCGGCCGAAGCCGCGTTCAGTGAGGGGAAGCCGGGCGATGCACGGGTGATCGTAATGCACCACAACCCGGTGAAGGGAGAGCTTTCGCAACGGCACGGGATCAAGCGGACGAAGAAGATCCTTGGTGCGTTCGCCGCCATGGGAGTGGACCTGATTCTATGCGGCCACGATCATCAGGAATCGGTCCATTACATCGAGCACACGCGGAAGGGCACCGTGATCTCGACAGCGGGTACGGTTTCGAGCCGTTCGCGCGGAGGACGGCCGTCGTCGGTGAACGTGATCGAGATCGGGCCGACGACGACCGAGGTCACCACCAGAATCTGGTCTGACGAGAACAAGACATTCGTTGCGGGTCCGCATAAATGCTTCGAGCGTTCCAGCGGCTGATCGGGATTGGTGCGCGGGTGCTTCAGCTCTCTCTGGAGCTGGAGCATGCGCCACCGCGTACCGCGCAGGATCTGAGACGGCGGCTGGTGGCGAGAGGGCTCAACGACCGGTACTCACTGCGGCTCACCGACAACCATAGTGTAGTCATCAGCTTCAGCGATGCTGAAGTGCGCATTCATCGTGGTTATCTCGGAGCGCCGGAGCATGTTCTCGACGCAATCGTGGAGTTCGTTCAGGCCGGGTCGAGACGGTCGCGATCGGACGCTCGCCGTGAGCTTCTCGCGTATCGACTGCCTCATTCGGAGAAGCCCCGCCGTGCAAGGCGGGCGATACGTGAGCATACTCACCCGGCTGATGAGCGTTTCGCGCGCGAACTGAAGCGGCATCACGCGGATCTCAACGCATCGAAATTCAGCGCAGAGCTGAGTGACATTCCAATCCGGGTGTCGCGCAGGATGAGGAGCAGGCTCGGGCACTATACGTGGCGGCGGCCAGATGGCGGCGGCTCGGAGATCGCTATCGGCAGCAGGCACATCCGGCGCGACGGATGGGATGAGGCGGTTCACACGCTGCTGCATGAGATGGTTCATCAGTGGCAGGACGAGCGCGGGTTGAAGGTCGATCACGGGCGGGAGTTTCGGGCGAAGGCGCGCTCCATCGGCATCGCCGCGAAGGCGAGGAGGGGCGTCGCCTGATTGGCGTTTCTCGTGCGCGTGCCGGCGGGGCGCGCAACCCTCCTTTCCTCCGCTATCTTTCCGCGATGGCCACCACCGACATCTTCAACATCGACTTTGCGCTCTCCGAGGAGGAGCGCGCGATTCGCGACAGCATTCGTCAGTTCGTCGACGACAACGTTCTGCCCGTCATCGG
>JALYOO010000148.1 GCA_030856845.1 Gemmatimonadota bacterium | reverse complement strand
ATCGCGCACCGAGCGCGGACGCCGGTTTCTCGACTGGGCGAGGATGCCCTGGTACCGGATCGATCGCACATCGGACACGACGCTGGTGGAGATCGTCGACGCTCGCTACGGTGCAAGCATCGAGGTGATGCTCGATCAGCCTGTTCCTGTCCCGACCCGCAACGCGCGCTGATCTCGAAAACCGGCGGGTTGTACTCCGCGGTTGTAGCGAGAGACGACAGCGGTGATCGTCGCAGTCCTTCGGTGTTTTGGCCCTACCTCGTTCCCTCGGTTCGCAGCCTCACCACCGAATCGGCCCCCTTCGTAGCGTAGCGAGCGACGGTTTTTCCCACCAGCTTGTCGCCGTCCAGCCACAGGGCGCTGTGCGTCGTCACTTGCACGTTCTGGCGCAAAGCGCTCGAGTATGGTCCATTCTCCACGACGATGCTGTCGCCGTCCATGGAAATCACCCGCATGTCCATCGGCCTCCGATTCGGAAGCGTCATCTTCCAGCCTGTTCTCTCGTTCGTCGCGTCCAGCATGTAAATCAGCAGTGTTGTGTCCTTGTCTTCGGGCATCACCCGGACGCTCCATCTGCCGGCGACATTCATTG
Source organism: Gemmatimonadota bacterium (assembly GCA_030856845.1). Lineage (GTDB taxonomy): Bacteria > Gemmatimonadota > Gemmatimonadetes > Gemmatimonadales > Gemmatimonadaceae > UBA4720. The sequence goes on along the minus strand of JALYOO010000148.1, from coordinate 8,224 downwards.
CTGGGGCGGCCCCGGTTGCCGATGCGGTCATCGCGCCGGAGGTGTCGGCGGGAGGTGTTTCCTTGGTAGAACAGGCGAGCATTACCGGAAGGGCGAGGAGCAGTGCAGCGCGTGACATTGTGCCTCCTGGGCTAGAGACTCTGCCTTGCGAGCAGTATTTGATGCTAACGTATGCGTGCCCGGCGCCACGTGCAAGAATTCACGAGTCGCTGGGCAGGCTACGACTCAGCGCCGGCTCGTTCGCTCCATGATTACGGGGCCTGTTCCGCGTACTTAATCACGTAAAAGGCGACACCTTGTGGTGAGGTGATGCCGAAGAAGCGGCCGACACCAGGAACATCCTGGGGTGGCATGAAGACCGTGGCCCCGAGGTCGACGGCTTCGCGCGAGGTCTCATCGGTATCGTTGGTCGTGAAATACGTCGCCCAGTGCGGACGCATGTCGCCCATCTGGGCGGATATCCCGATCATTCCCGCGACATATTCGTTGCCTTGCTTGAAGGAGGTGTACTTCGATTCAGGCGTTGGCATCTCCTCAGAGGACCAGCCGAACAGATCGGAGTAGAATTTCGACGCGCGGTCGACGTCGGTGGTCATGGTCTCGAACCAGCTCGGCGCTCCGTGCTCGGTGTTATCGACGTCAGTGCCCGCCTGCTTCTTCGGCTCCCACAGATCGAACTCGGCGCCGTTGGGATCCGTGCAGGACGCCATTCGCCCGTTTTCCGCGATGTCGAATGGAGGACGTGCGCTGCCGCCAAGCGAAGTCACCTTTTCAGAAGTGGCATCGGCGCTGTCCACTTTGACCATCACCCCGATTGCCGGTGGTAATCCCTCCGGGGTGTTGGGATCGGCGAGGTCCCAGAGGCCGCCGATATCGCTTCCGCCGACCTTGATGATATGCCCGTTCATTCCGGGAACCGGCGTGTACGTCCATCCGAGCAGCTCGCTGAAGAACTCGCGCGCCTTGTCTGGCTGGGGCGTGAGCATGTTGATCCAGCAGAATTCGCCCGCCCTGCGCGTGCGCGTCGCCATTGAGTCTCTCCGTCGTTCGAGTGTACGCCGGGTATCGTCGCCGACAATCGCTGGCGCGTCAAGACGCGAGCCTGGCGCCAGGGAGGGTAAGTTTTTCTGAGGGGCGGGCCGCTTCAATGCCATGTATTCCGCGCGCCCATCGCTCGGTGCCCGGGCATTCCCGTCTTTATCGAGAGGGCATTCATGAAGCTGTGGATAGACGCGGACGCAGCTCCGCGTGAAGTGAAAGAGATCTGTTATCGCGTCTCCGAGCGTCTCCGACTCCAGACCGTACTGGTCGCAAATCAGCGACTCCAGCTACCCGCAGGCTATGCTCACCTCTCGGCCGTCCGTGTCGATGGAGGAGCCGATGTGGCCGACCTTTACATCGCGGAGCACGCGGTGCAGGGTGACGTTGCGGTCACCGCAGACATTCCGCTCGCCGCATTGCTGGTGCCAAAGGGAGAGACCGTCATCGATCCGCGTGGAGACGAATACACCGGCGAAAGTATTGGCGAGCGACTGTCGGTGAGGAACTTTATGGATGGACTGAGGGGTGCGGGTGTCGAAACCGGAGGCCACGCGGTGTATGGCGCCCGTGAGAAGCAGCAGTTTGCCAACGCCCTCGACAGAGCGCTGACCCGCGCCACAAGAGGTCGCTGACTGCGGGGTGATCGCGGCCTCCCGAGCGCGTTTTATGCGTACGGCGTGGAGACCCAGCCGGGATAGGCACTCCGCGAATGACGCGTGGCGACCGGCACCACGACCTTACTCTCACGTCGATCATGGCCAGAAAAAAGGCTCCATCCAGCACACGTCCTTCGGGTTCGCGAAAGAGCAGCGATTCCAGAACTGCGAAGTCGGCGGGCAAAGCCCCGCCGCCCAGTACGGCAACCGCTCCTTCTCATCCCCCACCGCCGCCGGCGAGGGATGCCGCCGCCGTCAAAGCCGCGGCTACTGAAGAGCTCGTTGCCTCCATTCCTTTCAACGCGAACAAGCCCGGTGAGTTCGGCGCCGCGAACGCTACCGCGCCTCCTTCCGGATTTGCGGTCGAGGCGTCATCGCCGCTGGTAGGGTCCAGCACAGTCAGCGAAACCAACCGCTCGGACAAGACGGGCGCGGGCAGCTCGCCCGAGGGCGTCAGTCCGCTGACGGCGTCGCTCGACCGCGTGCGCGTGGACAACACCGGCCGCGTGCTGACGACGAATCAGGGCGTCGCGATAGGAGACAATCAGAACTCGCTCAAGGCCGGGCTCCGGGGCCCAACGCTGCTCGAGGACTTCATCCTCCGTGAGAAGATCACGCACTTCGATCATGAGCGGATCCCCGAGCGTATCGTGCATGCGCGCGGTTCGGGAGCGCACGGATTTTTCGAGTGCTACGAGCCGCTCACTGATCTCACTCGAGCCGCGCCGTTCCAGGCGGCCGGCAAGCGAACTCCGGTATTTGTACGGTTCTCCACCGTGGCGGGCGAGCGCGGCTCGGTCGACACGGCACGCGACGTGCGCGGCTTCGCGGTGAAGTTCTACACGGACGAAGGCAACTGGGATCTCGTAGGCAACAACATCCCAGTGTTCTTTATCCAGGACGCCATGAAGTTTCCTGACCTCGTTCACGCTGTGAAGCCGGAGCCGCATCACGCGATGCCCCAGGCGGCCTCCGCGCACGACACATTCTGGGATTTCATCTCGCTCATGCCCGAGTCCACCCACATGATGATGTGGGTCATGTCGGATCGGGCCATTCCCCGCAGCTTTCGCATGATGCAGGGGTTCGGTGTTCACAGTTACCGCTTCGTGAACGAGTACGGCGAGTCAGTGTTCGTGAAGTTTCACTGGAAGCCGAAGCAGGGCACGCATTCCCTCGTGTGGGACGAAGCGGCGAAGATCGCGGGCGCCGACGCGGATTTCCACCGGCGCGATCTGTGGGAGGCAATCGAGGCCGGCGAGTATCCTGAATGGGAGCTCGGGCTCCAGATATTCACGCAGGAGCAGGGTGAGCAGTTCAGCTTCGACATCCTCGACGCGACCAAGATCATTCCAGAAGAGCTGGTACCGCTGAGACCCGTCGGGAGGATGGTACTCGATCGCAATCCCGACAATTTCTTTGCCGAGACGGAGCAGGTGGCGTTCTGCACTGCGCATGTGGTTCCGGGTATCGACTTCTCAAACGATCCATTGCTTGCCGGCCGGATACACTCTTACGTCGATACGCAGATATCGCGGCTTGGCGGGCCCAACTTCCACGAGATTCCCATCAACGCGCCGGTGGCGCCGGTACACAACAATCAGCGTGACGGAATGCATCGGCAGGCGATCGCGAGGGGACGCGTCGCGTACGAGCCCAATTCCCTTGGTGGAGGTTGTCCGTTTCAGGCTGGATCCATGGGCTTCGTTTCCTTCCCCGAGCCGGTGCGGGAAGACAAACTCCGTGGCAAGCCCGAAAAATTCGCAGAGCACTACGCGCAGGCGACGCTGTTCTACAACAGTCAGACCGACTGGGAGAAGAAGCACATCGTCGGCGCATTCCGCTTCGAGCTGAGCAAGCTCACGGTACCGGCGATTCGCATGCGCATGGTCGCGTCGCTGCGCAACGTGGATGAGGACCTCGCCGCGCAGGTGGCTGAAGGACTGGGGCTCGACCTGCCGGATCCACTGCCGCGCGCGCTTGACAATCCGGTGAAGCCCGAGGTGACGACATCACCTGCGCTGTCGCTTACGGCGTTGCCGGGAGAGGCAGGAGTTCGTACGCGCAAGGTGGCAATTCTCGTTGCCAACGGTGTGGAGGGCGATTCGCTGAGCTCGTTGCACACCTCGTTGACGAATGCGGGAGCCGTGCCGCGTTTTGTCGGACCGAGACTGGGCACATACTCGACTGCAGGTGGTGGAACTATCGAAGCGGACGCTTCAATGGAGAATTCTCCGGCCGTGCTGTTCGATGGGCTGATTCTGCCCGACGGAGGAGCTGGAGTTAATGCGCTGGCATCGGACGGTCACACGACGGAGTTCGTGACCAACCAGTATCGTCACGCCAAGACGATACTGGCACTCGGCGCATCGCGGAGTCTGCTGGAAAAAGCGGGAATCGCTGGTGCCCGCGATGGTGCTCAGAAGGATGCGGGATTGCTGATCGTTCAGTCGGCTGCGGGCAACACCGCGGACAGGTTCATGAAAGCGCTGGCGAAGCACCGTCACCCGGAGCGCGAAACCGATCCGCCAGTGGTGTAAAGCCGGCATGTTGCAATAGGCCGCGCATGGAAGCCAATGCTCCATGCGCGGTACCATTTCAGTGACGTCTATGGCTGACTCAACCGCTCGCGGACGTCGACCAGGCTTACGCTGTCGAGTTGCTAGAACAATCGGCTTCCGCGAAAGATGATCAGGTAGCCGTGGACGAGCATCGGAAGTGCGCCAATGGCAGCGGTAACCACTGTCGCCGGCACCGACAGTATGCGTCGTCGCACAACACGAACGATGATCGCGATGGAAAAAGGCAGATACAGGATGATCGCCGTGACCGCACCCGGCATGTACGCCCGATCGGCGACAGAGCCAACTATGTGAAGCACGGAGTTCGCGAGCATGAGGAAGGCGAACCACGCCACGACGATGGTCGCTGATGTGGTCGTTCTCGCGAGCCATTGGACGCCAACCACCGCGATCGTGATGGCGAGTGCGGTGAGGTTGACCCTCCAGAAAAGCGATGGGGTTATGCCTCTCGCGACATGGGCATTGAACCAGTCGACAAAACCCGGCCCCTCCTCAAGAAAGTGAACCACGAATATGGAAGGAGCGAGCAGGAGCATTTTACCCAGACCGCGTGCTCGCACGTCGGTGCCATGGTGTTCAATACCTGCGTTCGAACGAGTCACGATTGCTTGCGACTTCCAGTGTTGCGCGACAACGCAATGACGGATGTCAGCGTCGCAGTGGCGAGTCCGAGCAGGTAGATACCGAGCCGAACGCGATCGACCTCGAAACGCGAAGACACAATGCTGCGACGGAAGGCGATACCACGATTCGAGCTGTTCGCCGTGGAGCCTCCTATCCACACGGATCTGAGGCCAGATGGAACACCGTAGCGCCGTTCGACGCCTTCTGTTCTTCTCCGCCATTCGGTAGCTGCTGAGATGTCGCCAGCCGTCAGTCGCCTCTGATATGCGGCAAGCTCATTGGCCGGCAGATCTATCGACGGCGGTGAATACACCGCGGCGAAGGGCACGCGCCAGCTCGCGGTATCTGTCACCATTGTCGGCGGCACACTCGGAAATCCCTTGAAGCTCATCCTGCTGCGCACCGCCTGCGCCGTCCAGGGTGGATGCAGCGCGACAATCACCGCGAGGCCGGCGCCGACAGCGAGAGCGACAATTCGCGCAGTCACGTACAGGCGTTTCCTGGAATCGCGCGAATATATATAGCCGTTCTACTCGTCGCCTTCCCCGGTCCCCTTGCCGATTCTGAAGACGTGGCCGTCAGGGTGTCGAATGTGCATCTCGCGAACATTCCACTCCTGGTCAGCCGGCGGCTCGGTCACTTCAATGCCCTGCGCGAGACAGCGCCGATAGACTGCATCGACGTCATCGACCCAGATCGACATCCACACGCCTTTGTCCGCCGTCTCTCCGGAGCCCCATGTTCGTGCCGAGCCACCCCTGCCGCGCCCGCCCTGGCAGTCGAGGCAGAGAAAGATCTCGTACCTTCCGGACCCTACCGCCCCGAAGCTGGGCGGGCTACCCCATTCCCAGGCTTTCTTCCATCCGAGCCTATCGAACCAGAGAAAGCTCGCCTGCATGTCCGAAACATTGAGGATCGGCGTCACTCCCTTCGCGATCATGCCCCCATCCTCAGATTTCATCGCGGCCATCCCGCACGCGGAAGGCCTCGCGTGATGTTCAGCGCGTTCTGATAGTAAATCTTCTTCAGCACCGCGTCCGGAAGATCGATGCCGTACAACTTCCACGACGCGTGATAGTCGCGATAGTAGTCGAAGTAGTCATCTCTTGTCTCGAACACACGCCAGTAATAGGGATACTCGTCGGGCTGGTAGGAATCCTTGCCGAACAGAATCCGGTCCTGGTACCTGACGAAGAAATCGTGCGCCGCGCGCGGCTGCCGTCCGATGTCATACAGTACGGCGCCGACTTCGGTGTGAACGTTCGGAAATTCATCGAGAAGTTTCCCGAGTCTTCCGAGGTCGTTGGCGTGCCATCCCATGTGCGCCGCGACGAACGTCGTCTTCGGATGCTTCCGAAAGAGATTGTTCCGCTCCGCCATCAGCGCGTCGAAGCTCGGAAACTGGTCCTGCGGATACCGGCGTCCAGGAAACAGCGACAGCTCGAGCCACCGTTCGTTCGTATAGTCGATGGTCGGCCGGAAAAATTCCTGCGGGTCAGCGGTGTGAATGAAGACAGGAACGCGAAGCCGCGCGGCCGCCCGCCACACCGGATCGAGATCGGGGTCATCGATGCGCAGTCGCGATCCATCCACCTTCTTCGTTGACAGGCCGAGTCCCTTCGAGATCTCGCCGATGCCGACAGCACCCGCCGTGATGTCCGCCTCGAGCTGCCTGACAGCTCTTTCTGCCCAGCCCGGTCCGACGTTTCTGAAATCGATACCGGCCAGCACGCGCAGGCGATTGCTCATCCCTGGCGACGCGCGGATCGCGGCGACCGCTCGTTGCAGCCGTTCGCCCGACAGGTTCTCCGCAACGACCATCAGCCGGATGTTCAAGCTATCGAGTGCTGCGCCAAGCGACGCGAGACCTTCGGCGGAGTTGACCAGGTCTCGAGGATGTCCGTGATAGTCTATCGTGGGATACTTCGCGGCGCGTACCCGGCGGCCAGATGTAACGAGCGTCGAAACCGGACGATAGTCGAGGATGCTTGGCGCCGCCGACTCGGGCGCTCTGCAGATCAGCGGGCGAATCTCGGTGGTGCCCGCCGGGCAGGACTCTCCGTTTTGAATTCGCGACTCGCGATCGGGCTGGCTGCCGGGTGGCTGCGCAGCGACGGGTCGTACGAAAACGAATGCCGCTACCAGAGCGAGAAACGGGTACGAACGGCGCATTGAGTCTCCGGGGTCACCAACGCCAACGCAATCGATTGAGTGTGAAGCTTGTCCGTTGATTCGCTACCGCTGCCGTTCAACGAAACGGTAGCTCGCATGACTGTCGTAATCGATGCCGTGCTTCTTTTTCAGTTCCTGAATGTACCGGAGCTGAGATGCGGTGTGCGGGCTCGCGACACCATCTCCCAGCGGCTCATTCGTATGCAGCAGGATTTCCTCGAGGCAACCTGTCAGACTCATTCGCTTGTACTCGGCAAGCTCGTTGAGCAAGGCGGCGAGGCGCTTCTCGAGGCGCACGGTGACCTCCACCCGCTCGATTTCAACGGGCGGCCCAGCGTTGAATAGACGATGCCCGAAGCCAAGGATGTACCCGTTAAGATCGCGAACCCTGTAATCACGCAGTCCATATGACCGGTCGCCTGGCGGCTCAACGATCTCGACGTTGTTGGCGCGATGGAATTCATATAGCTCATCGGCGTTGCCAACCACCAGATAGACCGAGCAACCCTTGGGACTTGGCTCGCCCGGCTCCAGGAACAGCTGCACGTTGCCTAGGTTTACGCCCGCCATTTCCGGTGGATCGCCGGAGATAAATCCCAGCGAGAAGCCGAGCTTCCCGGTGTAGAACTCGGCTGCGGCGTTTACATCGCTCACCGACAGTGAGGGGTGAATCTGTTGGCACTCGATCTGGGGCGCTGTTGAAGTTGTCATGTGGCTCGACTTCCTATGGGACTCGTCTGCTGGAGTTCGTTCTGCATCTGTCCGATGGATTGAACGAGGCTTTTAGTGACAGTCACTGCTGCATAGGGAGATTGCCGACGGGCACAACGCCCGCCGGCCGTTCGTTCGCTGCGCTAGCGCTTGCCCCCAGTGTCTCGCGCTGGTTTACCAAACACGCCGCCCAGCGCATCGAGTTGCTCCGACCAGTATTTCTTCAGACGATCAGCCGTCTCCTTGTCGGTCAGCTTCGTGTGCTGCACCGCGACGGAGCTCTTCCCGTCACCTTTTGCCATGAAGCCGAGTACAACGATGCTACCGTCGTCCCAGCCCAGTCGCATCGTCTTTGGTGATGTCGCTGTACGGACTTTCACGCCCTCGACATCGAGCCAGCGTTTGCGAAGCGCTGCATTCGCCCACGCATCGTAGAGT
>JALYOO010000144.1 GCA_030856845.1 Gemmatimonadota bacterium | reverse complement strand
GTATCGTCTGGAACGCGATGGTGGATACGATGAATGACGAGATCATTGCGCTGATCTCCGACCAGGCGTTGATGCGCCACCAGTACCAGCGCAGAATCAGCACGAGCCCCGTTCCCGCGCCGAGCGCGAGGAGGAACTTCCAGGCCTGTTCGATGGAGGAGAGCTGGGAGGTCACCCCAATCGACGCGATAAAGAGCAGGATCGTGGCGATTCTCGAGATCTTCACATAATGGGCTTCAGTCTCGGACTGACGGATGAATCTCTTGTAGAAATCGTTGACGAGATACGACGCCCCCCAGTTGAGATGCGTCCCGACAGTGGACATGTACGCGGCGGCGAAACCGGCCATCATCACTCCCTTCCAGGGAGTGGGGAGGTGATCGACGAACGCCTGGACGTAGCCCGCTTCCTTGTCGACGAGGTTCGGGTAGAGAATGACAGTCGCGAGACCGGTCACGATCCACGGCCACGGACGAAGGGCGTAGTGAGCGACCTGAAAGAACAGGGTGGCGAGCACACCGTCGCGCTCCGTTTTCGCCGAGAAGATCCGCTGCGCGACGTAGCCACCGCCGCCGGGCTCGGCGCCGGGATACCAGGCGGCCCACCACTGCACCGAAAGGAACACCGTCAGTGCGAGAAGGGGCATCCATGCGTAGCCCTGGAATCCCGAGTCGGTAATGGATACGGGCAACACCGAAAGCGCTGCATCGCTCGATCCGAAATGCGCCACGAGCTTGGTCTTCATGACGGCGATGCCGCCGACAGCGCGCACGGAGTACACGGCGAGAATTATCACGGCGGCCATCTTGATGACGAACTGGATCAGGTCCGTCCACAGCACCGCCCATAATCCGGCGGCGACCGAGTAGATGACCGTGATGACGAAGCAGATGCCGACGGCGAGAATCGGCGAGACTCCGAGCGAGATCGTCAGTATCTTGATCATCGCCCTCGTCACCCAGCCGAGGATGATGAGGTTGATCGGGATCGCGAGGTACAGCGCGCGGAAGCCGCGGAGGAACTTGGCGGGTGCGCCGCTGTAGCGGATCTCGGCGAACTCGACGTCGGTCATGACTTTCGCGCGGCGCCACAGGCGAGCGAAGAAGAACACTGTGAGCATCCCGCTCATCACCATGTTCCACCAGATCCAGTTGCCGGCGACTCCGTTCTTGGCAACGAGCGCGGTGACGACCAGCGGCGTGTCGGCGGCGAAGGTGGTCGCTACCATCGAAGCGCCGGCCAGCCACCAGCTGACGTTTCGCCCCGAGAGGAAGTACTCGTTCAGGCTCTCGCCGCCCTTTTTGGTGAAAAGCAGGCCGATGACGGTCGAGAGCAGGAAGTAGGCGGCGACAATCGCCCAGTCAATCCACGACAGTGTCATGAGGGTAGAGAAAGAGTGGCGTGTTGTAGCTCATGGGAACCACCGCTCGCGTGTGTCACCAGCCATCCGTACGCGAGCGAAGGGGAACACACAAACGTATCATTATGTAAGAGGGCTCACGATCGTCAACTTACGAGAATGGTGGCAATGACGCGACACCGCGTTCTAGTGCTTGGATTCATGTTCGCCGCAAGCGGCTGTACAGTCACAAGCGGCCGGCTCGACCCGGCCAATGAGCTTTCCGAAGAAAGAGTCAGACCGGGCATCACCGTTCTGCTGACAGATTCGATCGGCCTGATTCGCGGCAAGCGAATCGGGCTTCTCACCAACCAGACCGGTGTCAACGAAAAAGGCGAGTCGAACATCGACCTTTTGCGAGGCGACAGGGCGAAGAAGGCCAATGTGTCGCTGGTCATGTTGTTTTCGCCCGAGCACGGCATCAGGGGGACGGAAGACAGGGAGAACATCTCCAACAGCACAGATTCGAGGAGTGGCCTGCCGATCGTCTCGCTGTATGGAAGGGAGACGACGGCGCCTCCCGACAGCATGATGCGCAAGCTCGATGCGCTGGTGTTCGACCTTCAGGATATCGGTACGCGAACGTGGACGTACGTCGGCGCCATGATCTATTCGATGAGAGCTGCGGCGCGCACGGGAAAGACGATCATCGTTCTCGATCGGCCCAATCCCCTCACGGGATTTTTCGTCGAAGGGCCGCTGCTCGACAGCGTGCTGGCGAATCCCGAAGACCCTGCGCCGGGTAAGCCCGGCCTCGCTTACGCGCTGTATCCGACGCCTCTCCGTCACGGCATGACAATGGGCGAAATGGCGGCGTACTTCAACGAAGTGCTTGGCATTCGGGCCGATCTCAAGATCGTGCCGATGAGAGGCTGGCGGCGGGATCTGTGGTTCGATCGCACCGGCCTGCCGTGGGTGCGGCCGTCGCCGAACATGCCGTCGCTGCAGAGTGCGATGCTCTATCCCGGTCTGGTGGCGTTCGAGGGATCGAACCTGTCTGTGGGTCGCGGTACCGCCACGGCTTTCCAGATTATCGGCGCGCCATGGTTGAGGGCCACGGAAACCGTGACTCTGTTGAAGGAGAGGGAGCTGCGCGGCGTGCGATTCGTGAGGGAAGATTTCACTCCGGTGAATCCGACGGACTCGAAGTACGCCGGGCGGCGCATTCCTGGAATCCGGATGGTCATCACCAACCGCAGCTCGTTGCAGCCGTCGCGAGTGGGCGCCGCACTCCTCTGGGCGATTGCGAAAACGTCACGTGATTCACTGCGGATCACCGACCGAGCATTTGATCTTCGATTCGGAGCTCCGCGTGTAAGAGAGGCGCTGTTGCGGGGAGAGGATCCGGATGCGGTGATCGACCGCGAGTATCGTCCGGCATTCGAATTCAGGGAGAGGACGAGGCGGTACCTGCTCTATCGGTAAAATCTCGGCGGTTCTGTAGAGGACAGGTTGCAATCTGAGAGCGCGAGGGTACACGACTGGCGCGAGTTGCTCAGAGATTTCCGGTGAGCGGCGAGGCCGCTGGTGTACTCAAATCGGCGGGGCGCCACCAGATGGCGGGCCTGCCGTTCTGATC
>JALYOO010000109.1 GCA_030856845.1 Gemmatimonadota bacterium | reverse complement strand
AATCAGAGGAGACCGGAAATTCGCGGGATGCGCGGCCAGCGGATCCTGTTGCTCCAGGATGGATTGCGTCTCAACAATTCGCGGCGGCAGCAGGATTTCGGCGAGCTTCCCGCAATCGCTGGCACGGACATCGAGCGCGTCGAGGTCGTGCGTGGACCGTCGTCCGTACTCTACGGGAGCGACGCAATCGGAGGCGTAGTGAACATCATTTCACGCGCTTCCCGCCATCAACAATCATCGGTCGGTGGTGAGGTGCAATACCGGTATGGCAGTGCCGGCGCAACCAACGCCCCATCAGGGTTTGTTTCGACCAGTATCGGACGGGTCTCCCTGCGTGCTGCCGCGGCTTTCCGCGATTCCGAGCCCTATCGCGCTCCAGCCGGTACCTTCGGCAATATCACGCTCGCGGAGAGGGAGCTGGTGCACGACTCGGGCATACGCGACGAGTCGTACGACGTTTCTTCCAGCCTTGACCTCAACCACTCGAGCCAGCTTTTCGCACGCGCCGGCTGGTACAAGGCATCGGATGCCGGATTCGGCTTTATTGATCCAGCGGTGTTAGGGGCGGGCCAAGCCAGAGTCCAGATTCTTTATCCCGATCAGTCGTTTGCACGACAGTCAGTCGGCTTCAGATCCAGTTCGGTATCGAGTGTATTCGCCGACCGCATTGAAGTGAGCGCGTACTCTCAACAGAACGAGCGAACGCTCGAAAATTACATCCTGGTTCCGGCTGGCCCGCGAGCCACGATCGACATATCGACGTGGAACGTCACCGATCTCTCGACGGTCGGCGGACGCCTCGAGCTCGCTCGCGCGGTTGGCCGGGGAACGACGTTCACGTACGGGCTGGATGTATTTCGCGATGATTCGCGTAACACCGACTCGAGCAGAACGATCGTAACGGGCTTCGGTCCGGTGACGACCCGTCTGAGCCGCGTTCCGCAGATCCCTAACGCGACATTCACAAGCGCGGGACTGTTCCTGCAGGTCGAGGCGCAGCCGCTCCAGCGGCTATCGACCGTTCTCGGCGCGCGCTACCAGACCATCACCGCGAAGACCCGGGACACCGACGGGATAGATCGCCCGATTCAGCGAGGAGAGGATGCTACGGTTGTGTGGAGTGCAAACGGACTTTACCGTCTCGGGAACAATCTCAATCTGGTGACGACCCTTGGACGTGGCTTTCGCGCGGCCAATCTCGTCGAGCGATTCTTCGAGGGCATGGCACCCGAAGGTAACGGCTACCAGCGCGCGAATCCCGATCTCGAGGCAGAATCGAGCATCAATGCCGATCTCGGTCTGAGGTTCAGAGCCGGGGCGTTCCACGCAGAAGCGTTCGCCTTCCGCAACGATATCCTCGATGCCGTGCGCACCGTCGCAACCGGCGACTCGGTCAGCAGGCGCGCAGCGTTCATCAACGACAACATCGGCCGTCTGCGTATCAAGGGAGTGGAAACGAGCGGCGGGATGTCCGTTCCGTCGGGATTCGGTTTCATTGTCAGCTTCAGCGCGCTCGATGGGAATAACATCTCCGATCCCGACAGCCCGATTGGAGACAGCTTTTCAAGCAAGATCACAGGAGACATCGGATACAGGGCGCCTAATGGCCGGTTCACGGCGGGCTACGCCATCAGATATCAGGGTGAGCAGAAGGAAACCATGATCGGAACGAATCCGCTGGGGCCGGTGATCCCTTCGTTCGCCGTTCACTCGGCGCGAGCGAGTGTCGTTCTGTTCAAGCGCCGCGAGATAACAAACGAGCTCGCGTTTCGGCTCGAGAACATAGGCAACCGTCTGTATGCCGAGTTTCCCAACGCGGGCTTTTTCCGTCCCGAACCGGAACGCAATCTGAGCGTCTCGATGCTCGTCCGATTCTAGATCCGATGCGTCAGGGCATCACGCCGGCCTGGCCGCCCTTACCTAAGCTGAATCAATCTCGAGGTGGAGACTACCGATCGTCCCGGTGGCTTGATTTCCATGCGCAGCACGTAACGACCTCGCGGAACCTGTGAAGGGTCGAGCGACGAAGACATCCATCGAGTTCACCTCCAGCAATAACAACCCGCCGGCGACCGCCGCCGTCGAGCTTCAGTAGATGAAAGGCGACATAGTAGAGGTGCAGAGCGCGGAGACCGCCACCAGGCTGCCAGCGAGCTACAAACCTGCCCCCGCTTTGAACAAGCGCTAGCGGGTCACTTCTACCTCAACTGAATCACCCGGGATGTCGAGACCGAGCCTCTACCCGCCGGCCTGACCTCCATTCTCAGCACGTACCTGCCGCGGGGAATACGCGACACATCGAGCGAGACACTTCGCGTAATGACCGGAACGCCACTCGGCGTCTCGCGCCATCGTATGGTCATTGGAGTGCTTGCCGAGCCGAGCCCCATCGAGCGGGCGATGCGCGTCAAGGCGCCTTCGCCGGTGCGCGTGAGCGTCAGCGAGACCGGCAGGGCGCTATCCGCGCGGGCAAGCCCGTACATCTCCCAGTACAACCCGACTTTTTCTCCGCGTGATACGGACAGTGAGCCGAGTGCTTTGGGGAAGAGGTGGTTGGGGTCGTCACCCTCGGCGGAGGACGGGTCGAACAGCAGAAGATCAGATACCGATATCTCGTTCAGCCCGACCTTCGGCAGTGAGACGACTTCGCGGTGGAATGCCGCGCGTCCGCTCGTGAAGTTGAACAGCTCGAGACTCAGCAGGTGCGGTGTTCCGTCAAAGAACCCGCTGCTCCATCCATTGTGCGGGTGCGGGCCGATGATCTGAGGCGGCGTCGAAGGATCACGGGACAGCGAGAGAGCAGCACTTGCCGCTGTGTCGGCCCATGTGGTGTCGCGCGAGATATTGTACGCTGCCACAACGAGTGCAGAGTCACCCCGGCGGAACAGAGCTATCTGCGGGTCGAGCTGGCTGAATTGCGGAGCGAGACCGAACGAGTATCTCTCCGGCGACGGCCTGGAACGCACGCTCCAGCCTGAATCCCCAATGCTCGTCAGTGAATCGAGGCGTGACACCTCGGGAAGAAAGTGATTGTTCGGTGTGGCTTCATGGCCCGACTGCGAGCTGGAGAACGGATCCGTAGCCGTTGCGTTTGGCCGCGTCCAGACTCGAACCCATCCATATCGGACTACCAGCTCGCGGAGATCGCTTCCCCAACTCGTTCCGTACCCTGTGGGACCGCTCTGGAGCAGCTGGTTCATCATGTGCCGCGCGTAATGTTCGGCCTGTCGCTGATTCCCGGGGATCGAATGGAGTGGATCCGCGAGCCACCAGATGCGTGCGACGACCGCCTCATTTCGGCCACACCCCAGCTTGCCGTACCGTTTACGCTGAGGCGGTGTGAGCAGGACGGAGATATCGGTCCACCTGCATCGCTCGGCGGCGGGCATTGTCTCGAGTGCAAGGGCGAACGCGCTGTCCGCCGACATGCTCGCCCGCGCCTCGTGCAGCGCAAGCCCGCGCAAGCCGTGACACCACCAGTCGAGGCCGTTGCAGGAATTCGCAGCGCTTACCGCCGCACTGTCACGCCGCGCTTCGATGAGGTAGCGAACGAGCTGCCCGGTTATCCATCCGTCGTTTGGGGACTGCGCTCCTGCCCGCTCGAGCGCCTGGATAAGCGACATCCTGGCGTCGTCAACGGCGGATGGGTCCTTCGGCATCCTGGCATCGTCGTCATTCCACTGACAGTAGCGGCCAATGCGGGCGTCGCATACGTGATCGCTGCCGACGTACTGCACCAGCATGGTATGCCGCCGCGTCAGCTCGAATCGCCGCTGCGCCCGGACTGCAGCGCGCCGGGCGGCCATTGAATCGGCTTGGCTCACGTTTACCAGATCGGAGAGCAGAACAGGCGACTGCGTTTCGGCGGTCTGAGCCGGGCCGGTGATCGGAGCGACAAAGAGCAGGAGAGCAGCCGGGATCCGGATCATTCTGAAATATCCTGTCGGGACAATCAGGCGGAAGCCCTCGAGCGCGACAGGACCTCGAAGTCTATCGCGAAGACTTCTGGGCGACGGCCGATCGGCATGAGCGGCAGGAGACGTGGAGTGAGACCAACACCGAAGGCGCTGGCGGCGCTACGCCTATGACGAGCTGATCGCAAGAGACAAGGGATCGCTCGACATCTTCTGGCTGCGCGACGGGTCGCTGACGGACTCAGCAAACCTGCCGGATCCGGACGAGATCGCCGCCGAGATCATCGACGAGCTGCGCGCCAATTGATTGCGCGGTGCATCCTGGATATGGCATATTCAGTAATACTCGATATGCCAAAGCCTTCAAGGTTTGCACGGATAGCGATAACACTTCCCGAAAAGGACCTGGCCGCCGCCGACCGCCTGGCTCGCCGCCACGATCGCTCGCGGAGCTGGACGGTTGCAGAAGCCATTCGCCGGTATGCCGCAGCCGACGATGCGGCGGCAGCGGCGCCAGCCGGGACAACCGGACTCGGAGGATCGCGTCGCGCCCAGCTCGTCCGCGACCTGTCACTGACCCCTGAAGCACGTGTACGCGCCGCGGAGGAGACCCTCCGCGTGACGGAGCCGCGATCGAAGGCCCGCACACACCAGGTGGCAGTGTTCGACCGGTATGAGGACTTTCTGGACTGGAAGTGGAAGCGCCGGCTCTCGCCGTGAAGGACTACGAGACGCGCATCGCGCGCGTGTGCAGTCGCCTGAATGCCCAACGCGCGAAATACCTGGTCGTTGGCGCAACCGCGATGCAGCTCTGGGGCACCACCCGAGCGACGCGCGACATCGATATCCTCATCGAACCGACCGCGGCCAACGCCCGCCGAGTGCTTCGCGCCTTGGCGTCGCTTGGCTTCGGCCTCGCGGCCGAACATCTGGCCGAGGACGTCGCGAAGCGAGCTGTCACGATGATCGGTGACACACCGAACGTTGACATCCTGACCCGCGCCGGGAACCTGAAGTGGGCAGAAGCGCGGCGTGGGGCGACCACATTTGAAGTCGAAGGCGTAGCCGTGCCCACGGTGTCAATTGAAGATCTGATCGAATCCAAGCGCACCGGGCGCCTTCAGGATTCCGCCGACATCGAAGTGCTCGAAGAGATCCGGAGATTACGCGGAGCGTGACGTCGGAGCGGAATGAACTACTCCGCGCCAGCGCGCTCCGAAAGGGCAGTTTCCAGTGCGTTCCACGCCAGCAGCGCGCACTTCACACGTGCCGGAAAACGTGACACCCCGCTCAGGGAACGGAGCGATCCCATCGCTGTATCCGTAGCGGCGTCCACGTTGCCCATCACCATCTCTCGAAACCTGCCGCGCAGTGACTCGACTTCATCAGTGCTCTTTCCTTTGAGAATCTGCGTCATCATCGACGCGGAAGCCTGAGATATCGAGCACCCCCGGCCGGAGAACTTCAGGTCGCGAATGGTGTCGCCGTCAAAAGCGACATGCAGGGCAATCTCGTCACCACAAAGGGGATTCTTCATTACCACCGACGCGTCCGCTCCCTCGAGCTCTCCCTTGTTTCGCGGGCGGCGGTAGTGATCGAGGATCATCTCCTGATAGAGCGCGCTGATCTGCGCGGAACGGTCAGACTGCGGCATGTCCGAAGACCTCTCTGGCCTTGAGCACACCTTCCACCAGCGCGTCAGTGTCGGTCGAATCGTTATAGACATAGTACGATGCCCGTGCCGTCGCGCTGACGTCGAGCCGCCGCATCAGCGGCTGGGCGCAATGGTTGCCGGCGCGAATGCAGACTCCCTCTCCGTCCAGTATCGTCGCGAGGTCGTGCGGGTGCACGTCGTCCAGCGTGAAGCTGACGACGCCGCTCCGATCGGCGGGAGGAGGCCCGTAAATCCTTACGCCTTCGATTTCTCTGAGGCGAGCATCGGCGCTGGCAACGAGCTCCCGCTCATGCCTCAGGACTTCGTCCATTCCGATACGGTCCAGATACTCGGCCGCCGCCGCTAACCCGACCGCGCCGGCTGCGTTCGGAGTGCCTGCCTCGAACTTGTTGGGGAGAACGTTCCACGTCGTCGTATCGTCGTGCACGAACTCGATCATGTCGCCACCGGTCTGATAGGGCGGCATCGCGTCGAAGAGAGCGCGCCGCCCGACGAGTCCTCCGATTCCCATCGGCCCGCACATCTTGTGGCCGCTGAAAGCGTAGAAATCCACTCCCAAGTCGTCGTAGTGCACGCGAAAATGCGGGGCGCTCTGCGCTCCGTCGCACACAATCACTGCGTCGCTCAGCTCCCTCGCCAGCAGTACGATGTTGCGAACGGGATTGATCGTTCCGAGTGCGTTCGAGACGTGATTGAATGCGAGTATTTTCGTGCGCCGCGAGAGAAGACCTCGCAGGCAATCGAGATCGAGCCGGCCGTCTTCCGTGGTCTCGCAGATGCGGAGTTTCGCGCCCCGCTCGATCGCGAGCTGTTGCCACGGAACGAAGTTGGCGTGATGCTCGAGCGCGGTGACGACGATCTCGTCGTCGGCGAAGACATTCGATCTCCCCCATGATGAAGCGACGAGATTGATCGATTCGGTTGTACCCCGAGTGAACACCAGACATTCCGGGTCGCCGATCCCAAGGAATCGGGCGACCGTCGAGCGGGCGCCGGCGTAGCAATCGGTAGCGGCCACGGACAGCTCGTAAGCGCCGCGATGCGGATTTGCGTTACTGGTTTCGTAAAACTCGCGCATAGCGTCGAGAACCACGGCGGGCTTATGGGATGTCGCGGCGGAATCGAGATAGTGCAATCCGGGATTTCTGGTCAGCAGCGGGAAATCGCCGCGATGGCTCATAGTGCGCCCCCTCCGCCCGGTGGTGCCCGTGTGTCGCCCGGACCACGTCTGCCAACGTCGTTAACTGTCACGGGCGAAGTTACCGCGGGTCCAACCAGGACCTGCCCATCCTCTAGGGTCACCTCGTACATCCTGATCGGATCTGCAGCGGGCCCTTGTCTCACTTCGCCCGTCGTACAGTCGAACCGCGCGCCGTGCCACGCGCACTGAAGCGTACCATCAGATAGCACATCCCCCAGCGACATCTCGAAGTCCTGATGCGTGCAGTTGTTTGCCATTGCGCTGACCCTGTTCCGGTGCCTAATGAGGCAGATACGGTCACCGTTCTCCTTCATCACTCCCAGCACGCCCTCCTCCGGAATCTCGTGCAGCCGGGCGACGGGCTCGAAGGGGGAGATCACAGTGGGCAGGGGCATAAGGAGTTCACAAAGATCAAGAGCATCGAATTCCTGCTTCCGGGCCTGACCCGGAAGCCTAAATGAAAGCGCTGCAACGAGATACGACGTTGCCCGGGCAGCGGTTCGCTTGACTATCCCGACAAGTTTACTTAGGATTCAATCTACGCAACGAAGTGCTGTAACGCCAAGGAGTTAGCATGAGCTCGGCAATCGAGACACTGGTCGGTCGGGAGTATCAGTACGGCTTCGTCACCGACGTCGAGACCGACACGATTGGCCGCGGGCTGAGCGAGGATGTGGTTCGCCTCATCTCCTCCAAGAAAAACGAGCCACAGTTCATGCTCGACTGGCGTCTGAAGGCCTATCGGCGCTGGCTCACGATGAAAGAGCCACACTGGGGGAATCTCCACTACGACCCGATAGACTACCAGCAGATCATCTACTACTCGGCGCCGAAAAGCGTGAAGCCGCTGCAGAGTCTCGACGAGGTGGATCCGGAGCTCCTGCGAGTCTACGACAAGCTCGGCATCTCGCTCACCGAACAGAAAAAGCTCGCCGGCGTAGCCGTTGACGCGATCTTCGACAGTGTCTCCGTCGGCACCACGATGAAGGACGAGCTGTCGAAGTACGGGATCGTATTCGGCTCGTTCGGCGAAGCGGTGCAGACCCATCCGGAACTCGTCGAGCGCTACCTCGGCACAGTCGTCCCGCACAGCGACAACTTCTACGCGGCCCTTAACGCGGCGGTGTTCAGCGACGGCTCGTTCTGCTACATCCCGAAGGGCGTGAAGTGTCCGATGGAGCTCTCCACTTACTTCAGGATCAACAGCGCCGACACCGGTCAGTTCGAGCGCACGCTGATCATCGCCG
>JALYOO010000398.1 GCA_030856845.1 Gemmatimonadota bacterium | reverse complement strand
CTCCGCAATGACGGCCGGATCGAGCCAGAAGTTCATGAAGCCGGGACCCGCGACGTCCACGCGCTCGACTCCAGCTTCCGCCAGACGCATGCGATCGCGCAGCAACCCGGCGATCTCGGCCGGGCGTTTCCTGAGAGGACGCGCGAGTGTCATAGCGAGGTTCGTCGTCCAGTCTCCCAGTGAGGGCTCACGCGGCCGCTCGATGATGGGGTCCGGATCGGTCGCACCAATGTCGCGCGCGGCCGACAGGAGCTCCGCGCGGATTCGATCGGCGGGGCTCACTCGGATTTCTTGGAGAGCGGCGCCGTTTTGGCTGGAGAAGTGTCGGAAGTATTTGACCGGCGCGCAGCGGACGAGTCAGCGGGTCGAGCGGTCGAGCTCTCCCCGGGCTTCGACTGACGTCGACCGGATTCTCCTCCTTTTGAATCGCTGGTCTTACTCTCTCCACTTCGAGAGTCAGCGCTTTTCGATCCTCCGCCCGTGGAATCTCCCGACTTCGATTGACTGGCTTTCGAGTCGGCGGCTCGTGAGTCACGGGACTTCGATTCCTTCCCTGTCGATTCAGTGCTTTTGGAGTCGCTCGATGTCGAATCACCCGCTTTCGATTCGGCAGCTTTCGATTCACCGCCAGCGTCGGCTTTCGACGCCGCACTCGCTGCTGCTGCAGCAGATTCTCGCTCGGCCTTCTTGCCATCCTTGCCGTAGTCGGTGATATAAAATCCCGATCCCTTAAAGACCAATCCGGCGGCCGAGATCAGTCGATTGGCAATAGCTCCGCAACGCGGGCAGCTCTCTTCAGAGGGAGCAGCGTTGATCGAGCGATAGAATTTCTCGAAGTCATGCCCGTCGGGGCACGTGTATTCGTACAGCGGCATTTCGTTCTGGCGCGGCGGGAGGGCGTGCTGCGAAGTGAACCAGCAAAGTTAAGACCGCACTACAGCCGACTCAAGTCGAACGCCGCACCCGTGTGGGTCAGTTTTGCCCGTCCGCACTTCGCGTGGCCTGACTGTGGACCGAGGACTTTGCGGATCGCCGTCCTCCTATGAAGGCCGATCATCGGGATACTACAGCGCCTAGCGCCGTGGATCGTAGGAGCCCCAGTGCTGGCCCAGCGCATCCGCGACCTCGCCGACTGTTGCCCGAGCGCGAACCGCGTCGATGATGAGCTGCATCATCGGCGGGCGGTCGACATCGTCCCGCATCAGTTCCGAGGCCGCAGTGCCCAGCCGCTCGAGGGTCGCTCCCGCGGCGGTAGCATCTCTCTTCGAGCGCACCGCCTGCACGGCGGCGACCTGCGCGCTCTCGAGTAACGAATAATCAGGTGCAGGGATATGGATCGCATCGGCCTCATCCGCGTAGCGGTTTACGCCCACGACGATGGTGTCCCCGCTCTCCACGCGCAGCTGATGCTCGTACGCGCTCCGTCCGATCTCCTCGTGAAAGAATCCCGCGCCAATCGCGGCCTCAGATCCGCCGAGCGAGTCGGACTTCGCGATGAGCTCCATCGCCTGCCGCTCGATCTCGTTCGTCAGATTTTCGACGTAGTAACTGCCAGCGAGGGGGTCGACCGTGTTCGCTACACCCGACTCGTGCGCGACGATCTGCTGCGTTCGGAGGGCGAGTGTCGCGGCTTCGGCCGTCGGGAGAGCGAGCGCCTCGTCGTAGCCGTTGGTATGCAGCGACTGCGTTCCTCCCAGAGCCGCGGCCAGCGCCTGAACAGTGACTCGCACGACATTGTTCAGTGGCTGCTGCGCAGTCAGAGTCACCCCGCCTGTCTGCGTGTGGAAACGCATCCTGCACGCCGCATCGCCCGCGTGGAAACGCTCGCGCATCAACCGCGCGTACATCCGTCTCGCCGCCCTGAACTTCGCGACCTCCTCGAACAGATCGTTGTGCGCGGCGAAGAAGAAAGAGAGACGAGGCGCAAACGCGTCCACTTCCAGTCCGGCGTCGATCGCGCGTTGCACGTACTCGATCGTGTTCGCGAGAGTGAAGGCGAGCTCCTGCACAGCAGTAGAGCCGGCTTCCCGAATGTGGTATCCCGAGATCGAGATGGGATTCCAGTTCGGCACTTGAGCGGCGCAAAATCGGAACACCTCCGCGATCAGCCGCAGGCTTGGCTTCGGGGGGTAAATGTAAGTGCCGCGAGCGATGTACTCCTTGAGAATATCGTTCTGGATGGTTCCGCTGAGTGCCGCACGTGGAATTCCCTGCTCTTCGGCCGCGACGATATACATCGCAAGCAATGTCGACGCCGTCGCATTGATGGTCATCGACGTCGACACCCTGTCGAGCGGAATTCCGTCGAGCAGGGCGTGCATGTCCTCGACGGTATCGATCGCGACGCCTGCTCTACCTACCTCTCCCAGCGATCGCACCGAATCCGAATCGAGGCCCATCTGGGTCGGCAGATCGAACGCTACGGAAAGGCCCGTTTGTCCCGCGTCGAGAAGGTGGCGAAAGCGCTCGTTCGTGTCGCGAGCGGTTCCGAACCCGGCATATTGCCGCATTGTCCACAGGCGGCCGCGGTACATCGTGGGCTGCACGCCGCGAGTGAACGGAAACGACCCTGGATCGCCAAGGTCGTTGGTGTAGTCGATGGGCGCATCAGCAGGGACATAGCTGGTGCTGATGGGAATTCCGGACGGACTCGACCTGCCGGCGGCGTCGCCGCCGCGAGCGGTCATCTGGCGGCTTGGGGGAGCTCTTCGGGAACGGGACGCTGCAGCATCGCATGTGCAATATCGATATCGAGCTTGCTGCCGATGTACAACGGTGTGCGCTGATGCAGCTCGGTCGGATCGATATCGAGAATGCGCCGTGCTCCATCGCTCGCCGCACCTCCCGCCTGCTCCACGATGAACGCGAGTGGATTGGCTTCGTAGAGCAATCGCAGCTTGCCCTTCGGATTCTTCTGGTTCGACGGATACGCGAACAGGCCGCCGCCGAGCAGGTTCCTGTGGAAGTCCGCCACGAGCGATCCCACGTAACGCACGTTCATCGCCGCACGCTCGCCATCCAGTCCTCGATAACGTTTCATGAGCGCACGCACGTCATCGGACCACAGACGCTCGTACGAATCGTTCACCGAGAGATATCTGCCGCTCTGCGGAATCCGGATGTTGGGATGCGACAGCAGGAATTCACCGATCGACGGGTCGAGAGTGAATCCATGAGCGCCCTGTCCCGTCGTGTAAACGAGCATGGTGCTCGATCCATAGATGACGTATCCCGCGGCAACCTGCCGGCGGCCCGGCTGAAGCATATCTTCCATGTCTCCGCGCGCACCGCGGGTGATCTTTTTGACGACGGAGAAGATCGTCCCCACCGGAACATTTACGTCGATGTTCGATGAGCCGTCCAGGGGATCGAACAGAAGGCAGTACTTGCCGCAGCGGAAGTTGTCAGGAATCTGGATGATGCCCGGTTCTTCCTCGGACGCGAGCGCGCACAATCTGCCCCCGTGATCGACCGCCTTGATGATTATCTCATTGGCGATGACGTCGAGTTTCTGCTGGACCTCGCCCTGAATGTTGATGTCGTCGGTGGAGCCGATGATGTCAGCGAGGCCGGCGCTGCGCACTTTGTTGGCAATCATCTTCGCGGCAAGGGCAAGATCGTACAGCAGGCCGGATAGCTCGCCCGTAGCCTCCGGGTGCAGCTTCTCCTCCTCGATGATATACCTCTCGATCGTGACGACAGAGGTGGCCGTATGCTT
>JALYOO010000005.1 GCA_030856845.1 Gemmatimonadota bacterium | reverse complement strand
CGGCGCAGGGCGAATGTCGCCGAGCTCGATCTACGCTACCGCGATCAGGTGATCGCAAGGCTTCAATGAATCAGGAACGCGTCATCGCCGGGCTCGACATCGGTTCGGCGAAAACAACGGTGGTGATCGCGGAAGCGCTTGGCGATCTCCACCGTCAGACCACGATCAAGGTCCTGGGCGTAGGGCAGGCTCGCACCACCGGCTTGCGCCGCGGCATCGTCTCCGACATCGAAGAGACCACGCGCTCGATCAAGAAAGCGATCGAGGACGCCGAGCGGATGGCCGGCACGCAGATCGAGTCCATCTACGCCGGCATCGCTGGCGAGCACGTACATGCGATGACGAGCAAGGGGATCGTCGCCGTCAATGGCGACGAAATCTCGCGCGCGGATGTGAACCGCGCCAACGAAGTTGCAAGAGCGCAACCGGTGCCGCAGGACCGTGAGCTGCTTCACGCGATTCCGCAGGAATACACCGTCGACAAGAACCAGGGAATCCGCGATCCGATTGGAATGATCGGCACGCGGCTCGAGACCGAGATGTACCTGGTAACCATCGGCAGTTCGCCGGCCATGAACCTTCGAAAGTCGGTGGAGCGCGCAGGCTATCACATCAAGGAGCTCGTACTCGAGCCGCTGGCAAGCGCATTGGCAGTGCTGACGGAGGATGAAAAGGAACTCGGGGTAGCGCTGGTGGAGATGGGCGCCGGAACAACGGACATCGCGATCTTCCACGAGGCGAAGATTCGTCACCTCGCAACCATCAACTTCGGCGGCAGTAACGTAACGAACGACATTGTGCAGGGCATCGGCGTCACTCAGGCCGATGCGGAAAGGTTGAAGGAACGGTGGGGATGTGCGTACGAGCCGCTGGTCAGCCCTGACGAGATCATCGAGTTGCCGAGCACAGTCGCGCAGGGAGAGCGCCATGTTCCGCGGGAAGTGCTGGCGCACATCATTCATCAGCGGCTGGACGAGATATTCGACCTCGTGCACAACCAGATTCAGCGCGCTGGCTATGACAACCGGTTGAGTGGCGGAATTGTGGTGACTGGCGGGGCTGCAGCCATGGAAGGCGTGGCGGCGCTCGCGACCGATGTGTTCGGGACGGGTGTGCGCATTGGAATCCCGTCGGAAAATGTCGGCGGCCTCAGCGACTCGGTTGAGTCCCCCCGATTCGCTACGGTGGTGGGGCTCGCTCTCTATGGCGCTAATCGTGTTGCCATCGGAGGATCAGCAGCCGCAGGAAAGCGACGGGCGATCTCTTCGCCGAACGTCGACCGGCTGGCGCGGCGAGTGAAGACCTGGCTACAGGACTTCTTCTGAGCTGAACGCGGGAGCGCAACTTGCTACCGCGCTGTGCGTTGGGGATGTCCACATCAAAAAGCTGCGCGGCCGGTGGGATTTGTGGGAAAGACCGCTGCCGCAACCCTCTGGCAAAATTTCCGTTACGACAGGACGATTGGTATTGGTGACTTTGCCGAATCGCATATATATTGGCCGTTCGCTTTGCCCATCCCTGGAAGCACTGGAGTGTCCCACCCGATGAATTTCGAGTTCGAGGATAGCGCCTCTCAAAACGCTCGGATGAAGGTAGTGGGTGTTGGCGGAGGGGGCGGGAACGCCGTCAACAGAATGATCGAGGAGCGGCTGTCGGGTGTGGAGTTCATTTCCATCAATACCGACGCCCAGGCACTTCTGAATTCGAAGTCGGACGTCAAGATACAGATCGGGAAGAAGCTGACGCGCGGGCTCGGTGCAGGTGCCCGCCCCGAAATCGGCAAGCAGGCGGTGGAAGAGAATCGCGACGAGGTGTCGCGAGTGCTGACCAATTCCGATCTCGTGTTTGTCACCTGCGGCATGGGCGGAGGCACCGGTACCGGCGCGGCCCCCACTGTTTGCGAGCTGGCGCGAGAGGCCGGAGCGCTCACCGTCGGAATCGTCACCCGTCCCTTTTTGTTCGAAGGCCGCAAGCGCCTCCGCCAGGCAGAACTCGGTATCGCCGAGATGCGCAAGCACGTGGATACGATGATCGTCGTTCCCAACGAGCGGCTGCTGGCCGTCGTCGGCAAGGGCATACCGTTCCACGACGCCTTGAAGAAAGCAGACGAAGTGCTGCTGCACGCGACGCAGGGCATCTCCACACTGATCACCGTCACGGGCCTGGTGAACGTCGACTTCGCGGACGTGCGCACCGTGATGCAGGAAGGCGGCTCTGCACTGATGGGCACGGGCATAGGTCGCGGTGAGAGTCGCGCGACAGATGCTGCGCAACAGGCCATTGCCAGCCCGCTGCTCGACAATGTCTCCATCTCCGGTGCGACGGGCGTGCTAGTGAACATCACCGGCGGCGACGATCTGACCCTCGGTGACGTCCATCAGATCGTCGAGATCGTGAAGGACGCAGTTGGTGAAGAGGCGGAGATCATCTTCGGTACTGTCAACGAAAAGGCGATGCAGGGAGAGTGCAGAGTCACCGTCATCGCCACTGGGTTCGACAAATCTCCCGCAGCGAGCGCGTTCGCCGCGTCCACCGCGGCAACGCCGACGCCACCATCGCCGCAGAAGATGGGAACTCCGGTGATCCAGCTTCCCATCAGGTCGCGTTCCGTTGCGCATCCCAGAAGTGCGCAGCCTCAGTCCCCCTCCGCGCCACCGCCGGATATCTCCCGGCGCGTGACGCCGCTGTCCCCTCCCGCGTCATTACCGGAGAAGGCCGACAGCAACGGTCAGGATCTCAGCGATATGGAGATACCGACCTTCATTCGGAGGCAGATGGATTGACGGTTAGTGCCGCACGGGGAATTACGTACACAATCGTTGGGCTCTTCAGTTTCTTCGCTGTTCGCATGACGCCGCCCGTCGCTCGCGAGACGGTTCTGAGCGTTCCCGGCACTTTTGCCGATGCGAGCAGCAGCCGCACTGCAGACCTGAACGAGCGCGCTGGCGAGATGATCGCTGCGCCCGTCATCGTGCTCGCTGCCCCGCAAGCGCGAGTCGACACGCTCGCCGTCAGCGGTGTCATTCAGTCGAGCCTCTTCTCCGCGCTCGACAAATCCGTCGGCCTGCCCCGCTCAGCGCGGGCCGAGCTGGCATTCACCCTCGCTGACATCTTCGAGTACCGCGTCGACGTGAGCAAGGACCTGCATGTCGGCGATAAGTTCAGCGTGCTCGTCGAACGACTGCGGCAGCCGAATGGCGCCATCATCGTGAGCAAGATCCTTGGTGCGCGGCTCGCCGTCTCAGGCAACCAGGTGGAGGCGATCAGGTTCAAGAGCGCGGGTGCGAGCGGCGAATACTTCGATGGCAGCGGCAAATCGCTTCGCGCGTCGTTCCTCCGAACTCCGGTGACATTCCGGCGGATATCGAGCCGCTTCGGTGGCCGCAGGCACCCGGTGCTCGGCATATGGCGGAGACACAAGGGCGCCGACTATGCCGCGGCGATGGGAACTCCGGTCCGGAGCATTGGTGATGGCGTCGTCGTATTTGCCGGACGGAAAGGCGGGTACGGCAACGTGATCGACATTCGCCACCGCAACGGATTCGTCAGTCGTTATGGCCATCTGCGAAGTTTTGCGAAAGGCGTTCGTCCCGGCAGCCGGGTGACGATCGGAAAAACCATTGGCGGCGTGGGCATGAGCGGCCTTGCGACAGGGCCTCATCTGCACTTCGAAGTTCTCGTGAACGGCGTGCAGCGCGACCCGAGAATCGCTCTCCAGATGAAGGGTGGTGAGCCGATACCGTCGCGCGAGCGCGGCAGCTTTCAGCGACTTCGCTCGCGAACGCTGGCCTCCTTCGTCGCCGACGTTCCGGTAGTTACGAGCAACTAGGGTCGCCGGACTGCCTCATGCTGCTGGCTGCCGCCTCGCGGCTAGCCACAGTGCTGCGCAACTCCTGGCATGTCGCGCTAATCGTAACCCACTCCTCCGCGCGGGCTTGTCTGGCAGAGTAGCAGACGATAGGAGATGGCGCCTGGAAAGTGATATAGCGCGAACTTTCCCAGCGCGTGCGGCCGCAGGATTAATTTTCAGCCTCACCGTCTCAGCAGCCTTCCCGATACAAGAGCCGATGGCCCGCATCCTCCGTCGTACCAACGATGTTCCGACGCGCTCACTTTGGGACCGCGTCAAGGACATCGCACTCTTCGATGTCACAGCGATCGCTCGCGGCGGGCAGATCGAAGGATCCCTCGAGAAGCTCGAGGAAGTGCTCATCGAAGCTGATTTCGGTGTGGCCACGAGCATGCGCCTGGTCGAGGAAGTGGAGCGCCAGGCGAAGCGCGGCAGCATCCGCACCCAGAACGAGTTTCTCGCCGCTCTCGAGGAAGGCGTTGCCCGCTCCCTCGGTGCGGACACCGATGATTCGTCAATTCGGTTTGCCGCGGACAAGCCAACGGTAATTCTTGTGATTGGCGTCAACGGCGCCGGCAAGACCACGTTCATCGGCAAGCTCGCGGCGCTGATGCAAGTGCGTGGACGAAAGACTCTTGTCGGAGCAGCTGATACGTTCCGTGCCGGTGCGTCGGACCAGCTGCGCCGGTGGGCCGAGCGAAGCGGCGCTGACTTCATCGGAGCGGCGCCGGGAAGTGATCCGGCGTCGGTGGCATTCAACTCGATCGACGCCGCGATTACACGTGAATCAGATATCGTCATCATCGACACCGCCGGCCGCCTGCACACGAGCGCCGGCCTGATGGAGGAGTTGCGCAAGATTCACCGCGTAGTCGCAAAGCGTATTCCGGGTGCACCGCATGAGACGCTTCTCGTCCTGGACGCTACGATCGGTCAGAACGCGATCGCTCAGGGAAGAACCTTCGGCGAATCAGTCCCGATCACCGGACTCGTGATGACCAAGCTCGACGGCTCGGCGCGAGGCGGCATCGTCGTAGCGGTCCGCGAGGACATGAAAGTGCCCGTGAAATTCATCGGCAACGGAGAAACGCTTGCTGACCTGGAGCCGTTCAACGCCGTTGCATTCGCCCGCGAGCTGGTAGAGGGCTGAGCGAGTTGAGCGGCGACGCAGCTCGAGGTCCACCGTCGTACAAGGTTTATCTCGACATGCCCGTCACCTACCTGAAGGGTGTCGGTCCCATGCGCGCCGAAGGGCTCGGTCGCCTCGGTATCAGGACTGCCCGCGACCTGCTGTTCCACGTTCCGCACCGGTACGAAGACGCCAGCACTGTCAGCTCGATCGCCACGCTCGAGCCGGGAATGGATGCCACTGTCGTCGGACGGGTCATATCTAAGGGGATCATCCCGACCCGAAAGGGTCTGCGGATCTTCCAGGCCGTCGTTCGCGATGACAGCGGCATAATCGAGGCTTCCTGGCCGGGCCAGCCGTTTCTCGATCGCGTCATTGCCAAAGACGATACGCTGCTGCTCACCGGCACCGTGCGATTCTATCACGGCCGCCAGCTCCAGCCACGCGAATACGTCAACCTCGGCGGCGACAGTAACAGTCTTGCCGGTGGAAAGGTGCTGTCGGTCTATCCGGCGACAGAGGGCCTGTCGTTCAAGGTGATTCGCGGCATCATCGAGTCTCATCTGGATGGATTGTTGCCATTGGTGAGGGAGTATCTCCCGACACGGCTGCTATCTCCGAGCTCTCTACCTGCACTGGCCGACGCACTGCGAATGGTGCATCGACCGGAGAGTATCGATGAGGCGATGCGAGGGAGATCGCGGCTTGCCTTCGAGGAGCTGCTGTTCGTGCAGTTGCTTCAGCGCCGCGCCAATCAGCTTGCCCGAATGCGCAGGTCGGGAATTGCATTCTCGAACCGCCGCCAGCTCACGACCGCGCTCAAGGCTGTTTTGCCGTACACGCTCACAGGTGCACAGACCGGTGCAATCC
>JALYOO010000469.1 GCA_030856845.1 Gemmatimonadota bacterium | reverse complement strand
GTGCGTGATGACACCACGGTTCATCAAGTCGATCAGCAGCGGAGCGACGCCGGTTTTCACGATGTGTCCGCCGAGCATGAAGATGACCGTGCGATGGGCCCGGTGTGCCGCGGCGATCGCGTCGACTACGGCTCTGAAGTCCGCCGCCACGAGCACGTCGGGCATTGCTCGAAGAAATGCGGCGAACGATCGGTCCGCGCCGGGGGGAGAAGCGAACTCTTCGGTTCGCACCTTGTTCGGACGTCGTTCGATGAGAACGGTTTTGACGCGTGAGAGGTCAGCCTCGGGGATCGAGCGAGGCGTCTGACCGGCAGGAATCGAGGAATCGCGCGGAGAGAGCTGCGCCTCTGCATCCGCTACTGAGTCGTTGTCCTCGGAGTCTTTGCTGGAGTGTACGATGTCAGAAAAAGATTGAGGGAGCCGAACGACAGTCTCGACCTTAGCTGCAGTATCATGCGCGCGGAATCGTCCGAGAGCCAGACCTCGGCGTGGCCCTTCTCGGCGAAGATCCCTCGGCTCTTGATGATGGGCTGAATCACGATCGCGTTGAAAGTGCCGGCGGGAACAGTGATGCGCTCCCGCCGCAGGACCTTGATGCGGACGGGGTTGCGATCGAGTCTGAAATAGCGGTTGAAGTCGTACGTCTCGCCGGTGCGCAGCGGGATCGTTCGCACGAAGTAGAGAAATGACCCATCGTCAAGCGGTTCACGCACGCTCCGCTCTTCCTTCGCATCGCGCTTAGTTCGTTCGATGAACGAGCTTCGCTCCGGAAAAAACTCGAACTCCTGGTCTGTATCACGCGACCCTTCCTCGAGCTGCTTGATGAACCGGAGGGACGACATGGTGCGTGTGTCGATCCAGCTTTCGAACCGGTCGTTCACCTTGTAGAAGAAAGTACCACCCTGAATTGCAAAGGACGTGTGCCAGGTCTCGCGTCCGCGCACCGTCTCGACGCCGTGCACCTGCATCTGGCTGTTGCCGACTTTCAGGTTACCGAAGCGAACATCGAACACCAGCTTTTCCCCTGTTCCGAACGGGACGGGTACGGCTGCGGCCGACGGCCACGGCGCCACGGCGGCCTGATAGGCCTGCACCGCGAACGGACGCGCGTACGGCGCTTCATGGACAGTGAATGCAAGTCCAATGGAGGTCGCGATGAGCCGGCTTATCATACCACCGCGTCCCTGGCGGGTGCCGAAGAATTTGACCGGTCGGATAGTACGACGGCAGGAGCCGCGATGCGCCGGCCACGCGCTGTTTTCGCAAATCTGTAAATGGCCATCGCATCGGCGAACGGGCGTATGCGGCTCTCGCGGGCTCGCACGTCGTACCTCTGCGCCAGAGTCACGCGCTCCATTCGCCGAGCGAGTGGCATCGTCTGCATTAGAAGCTCTACGTTGGCCGCCCATCCGCTGGATTGTACGATCGGCTTTTCACCGAGTGACTTGAGCATCTCCCGCAACAGCGAAATGCGGATCAGGCGAAACGAGCTGAACGGGTCGTCGATTCCGCTTACAGGCACGAAGAACCGCAGCGCCCATGGTGCCAGCTGTCGCAGACGGCGCGCTGCCTGCGGCCCGCTCGCCGGATCACGCTCGGTCACCACTATGTCCGCGCCACCCTCGAACCTCTTGATCAGCTCAGGCAGATCTTCGGGCTGATCCGTGAAATCGGCCTGCATCACTATCATTGCGTCGCGCCGCGGATATTTCGTTCGGCGTGCAACTTCGCGTGCTAATACGTCGAGAGCGTGTCCATAACCCTGCTGCTTGTCGGCGCGGATAACCGTGAGTGGGATGACTTCGGAGTATGGAAGCAGCGTTTCGCCTGTTCCATCGTTACTCCCGTCATCGTAGACAACGATCTCATACTCGCGCGAATATCCCTGGAACACCTTGCGGATGCGCCAGAGAAGTACGCCGATAGTGGTGCTTTCGTTGTAAGCCGGGATGCAGATGTAAAGCAAATTTCCTCAGACGTGATGACCGGGTTCCCTGCCGCAAGATAGGCTACCGGGACGCGGATTCTAACCTGCGAGTACCGTTTGATACACTGATTCGGTGCGCAGGGTCATCACGCCCGCCTCGAACTCGGTGGAGCGAACCGCGGCAGCGACGCCGAGCTCGTGACGGAGAACGGCATCCTCGATAAGGCGGCTTGCCGCCTGGGCGAAAGCGGTTGTATTCGCGGGCGGCACGAGAAAACCGCTCACACCGTCCTCGACAACCTCAGGCAGCCCTCCAACAGCAAAAACGATTGGCGGAATGCCGAGCGACATCGCGTCGATAACGGAGGTGCCCAGTCCTTCGGCACGCGATGGATGCCAGAGAACATCGAGTCCGGCCATCGCCGGCTCCACGTCCTCGATGAACCCAGCCGAGCGGATCTCGACACACCCATCGGGAGCTCTTTTCGTCAGGCTGCCGCCGATAAGAACAATCCGCGCTCTAGCGGCGGCGGCGGGGGAGAGCCGGTTCGCAATCTCCACCAGCGAGTCGATGCCTTTTTCCGCCGTCATTGCGCCGACGACTCCACAAACCACGCAGTCGGCAGGCCAGCCGAGCTCGGTGCGCCAGTCACGCGGAACGACCGGTTCGGTCCGCGCCGCAATGCCTGAATGCACGACATCGATGCGCGAAGAAGGTATGCCGCCGGCAACCATCGCGTCCCGAACCGCGCGCGACACGGCGATGAAGCGCGTCACTCTCTCTCCGTACTTCACACGCACGGATTTCGGGGTAAAAGGCACCCGGCGCGTAACGACAAGTGGAGTCTGCCGCTGCCCGATGAGTGCCATCAGCGCGATGGCATGCGCTCGCGCGTCATGAGCGTGGACGATATCGGTGCGCCAGGCGCGCATTCGTGCCCGGATGCGACGGGCGGCGGCCACGTCCCAGTCTCCGCGCATCCTGATCGCGGCCACTGCCAGCCCCGCAGCACGGGCACGGCGCACGAGTGGAGAATCCGGCGGCGCGATGAGAAGCGGCTCGTGGCCGTGACCCCGCAGTCCCTGGGCGAGAAGCAGTACCTGTCGCTGGCCTCCGCGCCAGCTCGCGCCCGAATCGAGGTGGAGGACGCGAAGCCGCTTCACTCCTCCGACAGTCTCGTGGCGAATGCGCGAAAAAGTCCGCGATCCCAGGGCTCGGGAGAGTCGTTCATCTCTTCCGGATGCCACTGCACCGCCATCACCCACCAGTCAGTCGAATCCGATTCGAGTCCCTCGATGATTCCGTCGGGCGCACGCGCGGTAACGCGAAGGCCCTTCGCCACGTCCATTGCGGACTGGTGATGCACCGAATTGACCGAGATACGCGTGGACCCGATCGCCCTGGCGATCAGAGATCCCGGCACGATTTCAACTTCATGAATTCGAGTTGCGCGCTCGCTATCGGCGTTATGGCCGAGAGCGCCCGGAACCTGTGACGGGATATCCTGTATGAGACTGCCGCCCAGTGC
The DNA here is from genome assembly GCA_030856845.1 of Gemmatimonadota bacterium. Taxonomy (GTDB): domain Bacteria; phylum Gemmatimonadota; class Gemmatimonadetes; order Gemmatimonadales; family Gemmatimonadaceae; genus UBA4720. Next base: position 267 of record JALYOO010000469.1, on the reverse strand, counting down.
GACATTCAAGAGCTGGGGACCGCGGCAGATTGCCAGGACGGGCTTGTGCAGGTCGCGTGCGGCTCGTACGAGCGCTATCTCGGTATCGTCCCTGGCGCGATTCGGTGCGCCCGCCTTGGGATGGGGATCTTGTCCGTAAAGCGCAGGGTCCACATCTTCGCCGCCGGTGAGTACCAGGCCGTCGACGCGCGCCATGATGGCGCGTGCAGCTTTCGACCCTGAAAGAGGTGGAACAATCAGTGGTACGAGCCCTGCACTCTCCAGAGC
>JALYOO010000444.1 GCA_030856845.1 Gemmatimonadota bacterium | reverse complement strand
GATCAGGGAAGATCCACATGTGAGACGATCTGCGGAACGCCGTCGCGGTAGAAATCGTCAATGCGCGACTCCTCCATGAAGCCGTAGGAGATCAGCATCGCGCGGTAGCGTACGACATATGGATCGCCCGGGACTTCCGCGAATATCATCCGTGCGTTCGCGGCAGCCAGCTCATCCGCGACGTGAAAGAGAATTCGCGACCCGATTCCTGCGCGCCGCGACCTGGGCGCGACAAGGATCGCGTAGATCATCCCGGTTCGCACGGTGCCAGCGATAATCCCGTAAGCGCCAAGGCCTACGAGCTCACCATCGCGATGCGCAACACATGCGCGATGCTCGCCCTCAGGGTTCTGTACGGCGAAGCGGAGCATTTCCGGGACACGGACGATCCAGGGGTTCCTGTTGATTTCCCAGTCCAGCAACGGGAGCCCGGCGGCGAGATCATCCTCGCACGCCGCGCGGACTGCGAGCCGCTTCAACGCAGGGGCTAACAGATGGGCCTCTACGTAATGGGGAAGACTCGTCGCATGACCTATATATGTATGGAGCGGCCTAGAACGCCAAGCGCGGCTTCCTTGACCGTCTCCGACAAGGTCGGATGGGAGTGGACAGTGATGCCGATATCCTCCGACGAGCCGCGATACTCCACGGCCAGCACGACCTCCTGGATGAGGTCCGCAGCGTTCGCGCCGATGATGTGACACCCCAGGAGCTCGTCGGTCCCGGCGTCGGCGATGAACTTCACGAATCCACTCGTCTGCGCCATCGTTCGCGCGCGGCCGTTCGCGGAGAACGGAAACTTCCCAACCTTGTACTCGCGACCCGCCGCTTTCGCCTCATGCTCGGCCAGACCAACGGTCGCTATCTCCGGTGAGGTGTACACCACCGACGGCATGGACTTGTAATCCATCCGGGCGTGATGACCCGCGATCACCTCGGCGGCTACCACACCTTCCTCCTCTGCCTTGTGCGCGAGGAGCTTGCCGCCTACCGCGTCGCCAATGGCGAAGACGTTCGGAAGATTCGTTCGCATCTCGGCATCCACCACGATCTCTCCGCGATCGCCGAGCTCGAGTCCGAGTGCCGTCGCGTCGATGCCGGTGAGCCACGGCTTCCGACCTACTGAAATCAGCACGTAATCAGCGTCGAGAGTCTCCGCTTTTCCGTCGGTGTCGATATCCACCAACACCCGATTGCCGTCGTGCTTCGCTCCGGTGACTTTGGTGCCGGCACGAATCTCCAGGCCCTGCTTGCGGAAGATCTTGTCGGCCTCCTTGATGACATCGGCGTCGTTGCCCGGGAGGATCGTCGGCTGAAGCTCGATAACCGTGACCCTTGCCCCAAGCCGGCGCCACACAGAGCCGAGCTCTAGTCCGATGACTCCGCCGCCGATGACGATCAGATGCCTGGGCACCTCGGGAATCACGAGGGCGCCGATGTTCGACAGGATTCGCTCCTCGTCGAATTTCAGGAATGGCAGATCTACCGGAATCGAGCCCGTTGCGATGATGACGTTTTTCGCCTGAAAGGAAATAACCTGTCCGTCAGCTCCTTCGACATCGACAACGTTATTCGGCTTCAGGGTGCCGCGGCCCCTGGCCCATTCGATCTTGTTCTTCTTGAACAGGAACTCGATTCCCTTCGTGTTCTGCCCGACGACGGAGTCCTTCCGCTTCATCATCGCTGACAGATCGAATGACACGCCGTGGAGCTTTACTCCGTGTTCCGCCGCATGGAGCCGCGCGAACTCGTAGTGCTCGGTGGATGTGAGCAGCGCCTTCGACGGTATGCACCCGACGTTCACGCAGGTCCCGCCCAGAGTCTTGTCCATCTCGACGCAGACGGTATTCAGGCCGAGCTGCGCGGCATGTATCGCGGCGACGTAACCCCCGGGGCCGCCACCGATGATGACGACGTCCGCGGTTCTTGTATCAGCCATGAAAACTCAGGAGATGAGCATCGTGGCCGGGTCCTCGAGCAGCTCTTTTGCCCTCACGAGGAACAACACGGCCTGCTGCCCGTCCACGATGCGGTGGTCGTAGGACAGAGCGACGTACATCATCGGGCGGATCACCACCTGACCATTCATTGCGATCGGCCGGTCCTGGGTCTTGTGCAGACCGAGTATTCCTACCTGCGGGTAGTTGATGATCGGCGTGGACACCAGTGAACCGAACACGCCGCCGTTGGTGATCGTGAACGTCCCTCCGGTCAGGTCATCCATCGAAAGCTTTCCATCGCGGGCCCGCTTGGCGACGGCGGCTATGTCGCGGCTGAGCTCGAGGACTCCCTTGCGGTGCGCGTCCTTGATGTTTGGAACGACAAGCCCGGCGTCGGAGGTGACAGCGATGCCCATGTTGACGTAGTGCTTGTAGATGATCGAGTCAGCGTCGATCTGGGCGTTCACCACCGGAAAGCCCTCGAGCGCCATGCACGCCGCTTTCACGAAGAAGGGCATGAAGGTGAGCTTCACTCCATGCTCCTTCTCCACTCGCTCCTTCATCTTCTCGCGGAGCGCGTTCACGGCGGACATGTCGATTTCGTTGAATGTCGTGAGGTGGGCCGTGGAGTGTTGCGACTGTAGAAGATTCTCGGCGATGCGTTTGCGTCGCGTCGTCATCTTCTCGCGGGTCTCGCGCTCGCCATTCGAAGAAGGGGCATTCACGAACGAAGGCTTCGGCGCCGCGTCACTTCGTGAGGGCGCACCTGGCGTTGCGTCAGTTGATGCCGGCTGTCCGACGCTTTTCTGTTCCTGCGCGTCCTTGGCGACATGCTCGACGACGTCGGGCTTGCTCACGACTCCGCCGCGCCCTGTTCCCTTCACTCCCGCGACATCAACCCCTGCCTCCGCCGCAACTCGGCGAGCAGCCGGCGACGACTTTACGTCGGTCGAGGACGTAGCTGTGTCAGGGCCTCCTGACCCTGCCTTCGAAGCTGAGGTCGGCGCGGAGGTTGATGCGTCTCCGGAGCCCGCCTGCGCAGCCCCGGCGACACTCTTCTCGCTCTCCGCAGCACCGGGGCGAGCATAAGCGGGCGAAGGAGATGCATCAACCGAAGCTCCCGCAACGGAACCAGCGGCTTCATCGAGCTCGGCAAGCAGTTGATCCACTTTCACTACATCGCCTTCCGCAACCGACAAAGACGAGAGAACCCCGGCGCGCGGAGCAGGAACCTCCACCGTGATCTTGTCCGTTTCCAGCTCGACGATCGTATCACCGCCCGCTACCGCTTCGCCCTGCTTCTTGAGCCACCGCGACACAGTCGCTTCGACGATCGATTCACCGAGCGGGGGAACCTTGATGGATAGCATTACTGTCGGAGCGAAATGAGAACGGAGCCGGTATCTTGTGCATTGCATCGCCGAACGCGATGCGATCCTCAATATAACTCTCGAGGTTTTCGTTGCGAGCACTCACCATCTCCGCTCACGGTGGCACCGAGCAGCTCGAATTCCGCGACGATCTACCGATGCCGGATCCTCCCCCGGGACATGTGCGCGTGCGGCTGCGCGCAGCCGCGCTCAACCGCCTCGACGTGTTCACGCTTGGAGGCCTGCCCGGAGTGACAATCGTCCCGCCCTGGATCATGGGCGCTGACGGAACCGGCGTCATCGATTCTCTCGGTGAAGGAGTGGATGCGGTCGCCGCTGGTGAAACAGTCGTCATCAACCCAGGCATCAGCGACGGTACATGCGAATTCTGTGTGGCGGGAGAGCAGTCGCTCTGCGTGCAATTCAAATTGCTGGGAGAGCATCTTCCCGGAACGCTGGCCGAATATGTCGTCGTGCCCTCGCGCAACGTTCTCCCCATTCCGGACAGAATTCCGCCCGAGCGCGCCGGAGCATACACGCTGGCGACACTGACCGCCTGGCGGATGCTCGTCACGCGAGCGAAGGTCACCTCCGGGGATGAAGTTCTCATCTGGGGCATTGGCGGCGGCGTTGCACTGGCTGCTCTTCAGATCGCGAAGGATCGCGGCGCCAAGGTGTGGGTCACCTCCGGAAGCGACGAGAAGCTCGAGCGCGCGCGCGAGCTCGGTGCGGACGAAACGCTTAATCACCGAACGGTGCACGTCGCAAAAGAGATCCGCGCGCGAACCCGGAAGCGCGGAGTGAGTCTAGTCGTGGACAGCGTCGGTGAGGCCACCTGGGCCGAGTCGCTAGGTGCTCTGGGACGTGGTGGGCGCCTGGTCACCTGTGGGGGCACCTCCGGCCCCCAGGTGCAGACAGATGTGAGACGCCTGTTCTGGAACCAGTGGAGCATCATGGGCTCGACGATGGGAAATGAATCGGAATTCGACGCCGTGACTGCGGAGTTTCGTGCCGGACGTCTCGTTCCGGTGGTGGATTCGGTGTTCGATCTCGACAACGGGCGCGCAGCGTTCGAGCGTCTGGCGGCCGGCGAACAGTTCGGGAAGATCGTGGTGCGCATTTCGTGACGGAGCGGGCGCAGTACAGCGCGGATGAGCTGGAGGTCATCCGCGACGCGTTCATTGCCGGCCGGACGCCTGACTGTCCGCGTTGCGATGTGCACATGTCCGAACGCCCAATCGGCGGCGGCTCGTTCGGACTGGGCTACGCTCGAAAACGGCAGTGGCTCATCTGCCCGAAGTGTCACCGCAGCGCCATCTACGACATACGGCGCGGAACCCGCAACTGACCGAGCGAAGAAAGTGATTGACAGCTATTGTTAAACGCCTCCTCCTCGTACTCAAGCCAGAGCAGAACCGTGGGTGACAATCCCAACCAGACCTTCCTCGATCGGCTGCAGGAAAGCTTCGCTCAACTCTATCAGTACGTCCCGCCGCTGATCGGCGCGCTGGTCATCCTCTTCGCGGGCTATCTGCTCGCGCGGTTGTTCGAGAAGGGCACGGAGAAGGTCCTCCGACGCATCCGCTTCAACCAGTTGCTCGAGCGTGGCGGCGTAATGGACGCGATGGAGCGCGCGGGATCGCATGTCAATCCGACGCGCATCGGATCCAACCTGGTGTTCTGGTTCGTCATGTTCACGGTCATGCTCGTGGCCGCGAATGCCCTGGGACTACAGTCCCTGGC
>JALYOO010000413.1 GCA_030856845.1 Gemmatimonadota bacterium | reverse complement strand
CTGCTACACCGCATTGATACTCGTTTCGTCAGGTTGCTCGGACGGGGGGCGACAGACTCTGATGGCAGCGCGCTCGGTGGCGGACACCGTTCCACTCGGCGCGCTGAGCGAGGAGAAGGCTCTCGTTCTCCGAGCACGTGCCTTCGACAGAGCTGATCAGCTCGACAGTGCGCGCGTGCTGTATGAGGCAGCGGCGAAGCGCGTTCCGTTCATCGGGGACTGGCTCTATTTGCGGGCGGCAGGCGTAGCGAGAGACCGGGCTGACAGGGCCAGTTACTACAAAAAGCTCGATCTGCGTGTCGCGCTCGACCGGCGAAACGCAACGACGGCGCTTGCGCTGGAACGAGCGGGCGATGTCGATGGCGCAATGGCTGCTTACGCAGCAGCGGGGGACAAGCTGGGAGCGCTCCGAATGCGCGTTGCCCGGCCCGCTGATTCCGCGAGAAAGCCGGAAGTTCGCGATGGCCTTCTCGCGTTGCTGCGAACGAGTCCAGGACGCGAGGCATTGCGAGAGGGAGTGAACCTGTTCGACAAGCTCTTTCTGCAGCCCACCCCCGCGGAACAGCTGGCGCTGGCGCGTGCCGCACTAGAAGCCGGCGTGACTAACCGGGCCGTGACGGGATTTGCAAAGGCTTTGGCTGCAGGGCAGGGGACGAGCCGGGATCGTTTCGACTACGGGTTGATGCTGTCGCGTCTCAACAGGGACGCCGAAGCGGCGGCAGAGTTTGCCCGGGTGGTCTCACCCTCGTCTCTTGCGGCGGCAGCGCAGTATCAGCGAGCGCGGGCGCTGCTGGCGATGAGCCGGCGAGAGGACGCTCGAAACACCCTGCGACAGATCACCACCAGTTACGCTTCGGATTCGAGCGCTGCGTCTGCGCTCTTGCTGTTGTCGGATCTCGCGAGCGACGAGATGCGCGATGCTGATGCCCGATCGACTCTGCTCACTATTGTGCAGCGGTATCCCCGGGCGAGGCATGCCCCGGTGGCGTTGTTCAGGGCCGGGTTGATCGCTTACATCTCCGGTGACTATCGCAGCGCCTCGGCTGAGCTCGACTCGCTCGTAAGACTCTACCCTCGAAGCGAGGAGGTTCTTGCCGCCGGCTACTGGAGTGGCCGGGCGTGGAGACAACGCGGAGATACTGCACAGGCGCGTGCTCGGTGGCGCGGCGTGATTGCCCGTGAGGGGGGCTCATACTATTCGGTGCAGAGCGCGCGCCGGCTTGGTGTGCCGTTGCTGGCCGACGTCGCGGTGAACGACAACTATCCGACGTCCCCCGAAGTCAGTGCGGCTGTAAAGAGGATCGCCATCCTTCGCGATTTCGGGATGGAGACCGAGGCAGGATTCGAGTACGACCGTCTGTTTCGCGAGGCCAGCGTCAGCCCGCAGCGGCTGGTGGCGACCGCGGCCGCGATGTCGGGAACGACGCAGGCCTCGAGGGCTATCGCCCTCGGGCGCAGGGCAGTCAACGAGATAGGGCGGAGCGCGCAGAACTACCGGCTGATGTACCCGGTCGTCGAGCGGGAGACACTGATCAGCAGCTCTCGCACAAACGGACTCGATCCCGTGCTGGTAGCGTCGCTCATTCGGCAGGAGTCTAACTTCAATCCACGCGCCACATCTCCCGTCGGCGCACGTGGCGTGATGCAGTTGATGCCCGATGTCGGCAGGTCGCTGGCCAGCGCGCAGAGGATAGGTGGCTACACGGACGAAAGCCTTTACGATCCGGCGATCAACATTCGACTGGGCACACGGCATCTGTCCGCACTGTTCCGGAAGTCAGGCCAGATCGAGCGTGTTCTTGCCGCCTACAATGCGGGCGAATCACGCGTGGCAAGATGGGTACAGAAGGCGGGTGCGGACGATCCGGAGCTGTTCACGGAGCGAATTCCTTTCGTCGAGACACGCGACTACGTGCGAAGCGTCGTGCGGAATCGAGCGTTCTACGGCCTGCTCTACGACTGGAAAAAATGAACGCTGCCTTGCGCAGCGTCGATGCGTCCTACCGCTCCTGCCGCTCCTGCCGTATCGCTCCGCTGTCGGCACGGTCGGCCTTTTCGCGCTTCCGCAGATTCAGCTTGTCGAGCAGCCATGTGCCCGGAATGATGAACAGCGGCGTAAGAAAAATCCCGAGCAGCGTGTTGAGCCAGATCAGCGCGAGATAAAACCCGATGAGGCCAAGAGATACCCAGAGTGTGCCGAGCGGGCCGTGCGTTTCCATTCATTACTCCGGAGCGGCGGTGGTTCAGATTAAGATACCATGCCGACCGTCGCGATGAAGGACGAGTGATCCGGGAAGCTGTCGCTCGTGCGCTTCATCGCGATGGACGATACGTGGTCGCGGTGTCGGGCGGAATTGACTCGATGGTGCTGTTGGAAGCGATCGCTTCGATGCCCGCCAGGCCATTCGTTGTCGTCTCGAGCTTCGATCATGCAACGGGGCCGCACTCTCTCCGCGCCACTCGTGTCGTGCGGCGCCGGGCCCGCACGCTCGGCATCGAATGTGTCGTGGGACGCTCTCACGGAAATTCGACGAGGGAGAGCGAGTGGCGCGATGAGCGCTGGAATTTTCTTCGCGCTGCCGCGGCTTCGATCGGCGGGATCGTGGTGACTGCGCATACCCGCGACGATCAGATCGAGACGGTTTTCATGCGGATTCTGCGGGAAGCCGGGCCGAGGGGACTGGCGGGACTCTACGCCGAGTCGGACATCGTACGGCCGTTCGTGGACGTCAGCCGCTCGGAAGTCGCTGCCTTCGCTCTGGCGAATCGGGTGAAGTACGTGGACGATCCGTCGAACCTTTCACGTGCGCACCTGAGGAACCGGGTCCGGCTCGACCTGTTGCCCGCCATCAACCGGGTCCAGGCCGGATTCTCGTCCGAGCTTCTGGCTCTATCGCGGCGCGCGTCGGAATGGCGGTGCGTCGTCGCCCGCGCCGTCGACGGGATGAACCTGGACACGAACGCCGACGGCTCCGTTCGCATTGCAAGGTCTGCACTGGCGGGGTATGATGCTGATGCCCTTCGAATGCTCTGGCCCGCTCTCGCTGCGACGGCAAACATCGTCATGGATCGAAGAGGAACACACCGGCTCGCGGAGTTTACTATGAAGGGCCGCACTGGCGCGTCGATTCAGCTGTCGGGAGGTGTCGAAGTACGAATGCTCCGCGATCATCTTCTTCTCGGAAAGTGGGACTTCGGCCGCGTTCAGCAAGCCCGGCGCGCTCGACTCGGCAGCGATGCGCATCGCGGCATCGTCGCGAGGAATGCGTGACCGCGACCGCCAGCGATCCGCGGCTTTCCGGAAGGGCGCTGAAGCGGATCGCCTACGACGAAGAAACGATTGCGTCGAAGGTGGCGGAGATGGGGGCGGAGATCACCGCGGCATATCCCGACGGCGATCTGCTCGTCCTTGGACTGTTGAAGGGAAGCTTCATTTTTCTGAGCGACCTTGTGCGGCATATAGTTCGTCCGCTGCAAGTGGATTTTCTCGTTGCGTCGAGCTACGGTGACGCGACGGTATCGAGCGGAACTGTTCGCCTGCTGTATGATCCGGAGACGACGCTTGAGGGAAAGCACATCATTCTCGTAGAGGACATCGTGGATTCTGGCCGGACCCTGAACCGTCTGATGGCGCTCCTCGAGGATCGTCATCCGTGCTCGCTCGAAATTTGCGCTCTGCTTCACAAGCGGATCGCGACGGAGCTCGCGCACGAGACGAAGTTCGTCGGGTTCGATGCCCCACATGAGTTCCTGGTGGGTTATGGTTTGGATCACGCGGAAAACTTCCGCCATTTGCCGTACATAGCGAGCCTGCAGTAAATGCCACTACCGATCAATCAAAAGCCGAAAGTCCCGCGCAACTGGGGCAAGTTCTCAAAGACCCTGTCGTTCTGGGTACTCATCACGCTCCTCGCGGGGACGTTGTTCACCTATACGTCGGGTTCGCGCGACGCAGCCACTCCCATCGAATACTGGCAGTACGACGAACAGCTTCGCGCCAACAACATCGCCAACGCGACGATTCAGGCGGGCCGTACGGTCAGGGGAGAGTTCAAGACGAGAGTGCCCTTCAACCGGCGCGCCGTGACCCGTTTCAGCGTTCATCTTCCGGTTGAAAACTCCGAAGTCGAAGTCGCTCGCCTGCGAGAGAAGAACGTCCAGATCAAGGCCGAGGATGCGAGCCCTTCCTTCGGCAATATCATTCTCATGTTCCTTCCTTACATCATCATCTTCGGAATCTGGATTCTGATTCTGAGGCAGATGCAGGCGGGCGGCGCAAAGGCATTCTCGTTCGGCAAGTCGAAGGCGAAGCTGCTGACGGCGGATTCGCCGAAGGTCACGTTCGCCGACGTCGCGGGCGCCGATGAAGCCAAGATCGAGCTCGAGGAGATCATCGAGTTCCTCAAGGATCCGCAGAAGTTCACCAAGCTGGGCGGACGTTTGCCGAAGGGAGCGCTGCTGGTCGGGCCTCCTGGCACCGGCAAGACGCTTCTCGCGCGCGCCGTTGCAGGTGAAGCCGGCCGGCCGTTCTTCTCGATGTCGGGCTCAGATTTCGTGGAAATGTTCGTTGGTGTCGGCGCCAGTCGCGTACGCGACTTGTTCGAGCAGGGCAAGGCGCATGCGCCGTGCATCATCTTCATCGACGAAATCGACGCGGTCTGCCGTCATCGCGGCGCCGGTCTCGGCGGTGGTCATGACGAGCGCGAACAG
>JALYOO010000411.1 GCA_030856845.1 Gemmatimonadota bacterium | reverse complement strand
TTCGAAAAACGAATAGCGAGATGAGCTTCGGCGGTCATCCCCCCGAAGTAATCGACGGATAATGACCCGCCTTGACGTCGCGCGAACCGGCGGCAGCGCCGGCCGCGACGCTCAGCGCGAACGCGATCGCGGTTCCGAATCCGACGATCGGGAGAAAGCCGACGACGATGGCGGCGATGATATAGGCACCGATGCCGGCGATGATCGGAGTGGTCGCCTTGTGAGCGCCGTCGACATAGCGCAGCCGGTCGCGCACGAATCTCTTCGCGGCGTTGTATCCGAAGAACGCCGCAATAGTTGCAATTACAAAAGCGATAATCGTGAACATGAACGCCTCCTTATTGCTCACCGTACGACCACGCGGGCTGGAAGTTTCGCGCACAAAGGGTAATCTCTCCCCTGTCAGCCCCACCTGGAAGGCGCATGGATCCCGAAGCCGGAACAGCTGAACTTCCTTTCAAAGTAGATGTTGACGGTGACATCCGCGTCGCTTCCACGCTTCCGGCAACTGTCTATTCCGATCCGGCGTGGTATGCGGTTCAGAAAGAGCGGGTGTTTGCACGCAGCTGGCAGTTCGCCGCCGATTCCGCACGGGTGAAAGCTCCCGGACACGTGCTGCCTTTCACGCTCCTCGAAGGCTGTCTCGAAGAGCCCCTGGTGCTCGTATCGGACGACTCGGGAAAGGTGCGCTGCCTCTCGAACGTCTGCACGCACCGGGGAGCGATCGTGGTAGAGGGAGAGGGTCACCTGCGCGGCCTCCGCTGCCGCTATCACGGGCGCAGATTCGCTCTCGACGGCAGCTTCGTCTCGATGCCGAAGTTCGATGAGACGCCGAATTTTCCGACAGCTGCTGACTGCCTTCCGAAGCTGCCGCTGGAGCGGTGGGGTCCGCTGCTGTTCACGGGGATCGACCCCGCAGTCGGGTTTGATGAGTGGATCGCCCCGGTGGCCGACCGTGTCGGGTGGATGCCGCTCGAGGAATTCCGCCGCGATGCGAAGACTTCGCGCGACTATCTGATCGCCGCGAACTGGGCTCTCTACTGCGATAACTACCTCGAGGAGTTTCACATCCCCTACGTTCATCAGGGGCTCGCCGAGAAGCTCGATTACAGCGCCTACTACACCGAACTCTCGCCGCACGCGGCCCTGCAGATGGGAATGGCCCGGCAAGGGGAGCCGGTGTTCGACTTTCCCTCCAACCATCCGGATCACGGAAAGCCGGTAGCCGCGTTCTATTTCTGGCTGTTCCCGAACATCATGCTCAACTTCTACCCGTGGGGGCTGTCGATGAACGTCGTCGCTCCCCTCGGCCCCGCGCGCACGCGTGTATCCTTCATATCCTATGTGTGGAATCAGTCATTGCGGGAGCAGGGCGTGGGCGGCGATCTGCACAAGGTTGAAATGGAAGACGAAGAGGTAGTGGAGTCCGTGCAGCGGGGAGTTTCGTCGCGGCTCTACAATCGCGGCCGGTTCTCACCGCGGCGCGAGGTTGGTACCCATCATTTTCACAATTTGCTGGCGCGCTACATGAACGAGACGCCCTCACGGGATGGCCGTGCCGGCAGCAACGGCAGGCACGGATGACAACCATGGAAAAGAAAGCAACTTTCGGAGCGGGATGTTTCTGGGGAGTAGAGGCCGCGTACCGGCAGCTTCCCGGCGTCATATCCACCACCGTTGGGTACCTTGGCGGCACACTGGACAACCCCACCTACCGGGATGTCTGCAGCGGGCGAACAGGTCATGCTGAAGTCGTCGAGGTTGCCTATGATGCCGAGCGGATCACATACGACGATCTGCTTACGGTGTTCTGGGAGAATCACGATCCCACGACACTGAACCGCCAGGGGCCTGACGTAGGGACGCAGTACCGGTCCGCGATCTTCTATCATGACGACGAGCAGAAGAGTGCCGCGGCCGCTTCGAAGGAAGAGCGCGAACGAAGCGGGCGGTACCGCCGGCCAATTATCACCGAGATCACTCCGGCCTCATCGTTCTACGCGGCTGAGGACTATCACCAGCAGTACCTCGAGAAAAGGGGACTTTCAAGCTGCCATATCGGGTGATACGCTGCGCTCGTGACCTCGGCGCATTGACTTGATGCGTCGGCGCGACTTTCTCCGATCGAGCGCCTACGGGGGAGCTGTCGCGCTGGCAATGCCATCCGCTGCGCTCGCCGTTGCCGAGGACGATCGGGCGGCCGGGTTATCGCCATTTGATCTTGAAGAGCTCACCATCATCGATCTTCAGCGCGAGATGGTATCCGGGAGAAAGACCGCACGCTCGATCACCCAACAGTACATATCGCGAATAGCGGAGCTGGACCGGCGAGGCCCGGAGCTTCGCCATGTGCTCGAGATCAATCCCGCAGCAATCGCCATCGCCGAATCTCTCGACGCGGAGCGAAGGCGGCGGGGTCCGCGTGGCCCGTTGCACGGAATACCGCTGCTGTTGAAGGACAACGTCGACACAGCCGACGGAATGACGACCACAGCGGGTTCGTATGCGCTCGAAGGTTCTATTGCAGAGCGGGATGCTTTCATCGCGGGGCGCCTCCGGCAGGCGGGCGCCATCCTGCTGGGCAAAACGAACATGAGTGAATGGGCGAACTTTCGCTCGACCCGTTCCTCCAGTGGGTGGAGCGGTCGCGGCGGTCAGGGGCGAAATCCATACGTGCTCGACCGCAACCCGTGCGGCTCCAGCTCCGGATCGGGAGCCGGCGTTTCCGCGAATTACTGCGCAGCGGCGATCGGAACGGAGACGGACGGCTCCATCGTTTGTCCCGCATCGGCGAACGCAATCGTCGGCTTGAAGCCCACGCTCGGCCTCGTCAGCAGGTCGGGGATCATTCCCATAGCCCACAGCCAGGATACCGCGGGTCCGATGACGAGGACCGTCGCGGATGCGGCCATTCTGCTGGGTGCTCTTGCCGGCGCCGATCCCCTGGACTCCGCAACGAAGAACGCTCGGTCGCGCGGGGCTCCCGATTACACGCGATTTCTCGATGTGAACGGATTGCGAGGCGCGAGAATCGGTGTCGCACGCGCGAAGTTTTTCGGCTACAGCGACGCCGCTGACGCCCTGGTCAACGAAGCGATCAATGTGATGGGCCGGCGCGGTGCGGTGATCGTCGATCCTGCCGATATTCCGAACGCCGGCCAGTATGGCGACACCGAATTCGAGGTTCTCCTTTACGAATTCAAGGCCGACCTCAACTCCTACCTCGCATCGCTCGGTCCGAAGGCACCCGTCAAGTCACTTGCGCAGGTGATTCAATTCAACGAGCGCAACAAGGATCGCGAGATGCCATGGTTCGGCCAGGAGCTATTGCTCATGGCCGAGAAGAAGGGTGGGCTCACCAGCAGCAAGTACAGGGCTGCTCTGGCGAAGAATCGGCGGCTTTCCCGCACCGAGGGAATCGATGCGGTGATGCGCCGGCACCGCCTCGACGCGATTGTCGCCCCGACAGGTTCGCCTCCCTGGCCCACTGATCTCGTCAATGGTGACCATTTCACAGGCGGAAGCTCGACGCCGGCTGCGGTAGCGGGATATCCCAACATCACGGTACCCGCTGGATTCACGCGCGGATTGCCGGTTGGGGTATCGTTCATCGGGCGCGCGTGGAGCGAGCCTGTCTTGATACGCCTCGCATACGCATTTGAGCAGGCGACGCGACATCGCCGGCCCCCTCGTTTCGTGCCGACCATGGTGACTGCCGCCGGCAGTTTGCCAAATCCAGAGGGATAGCGGTGGAGATCCGCTCGATCGGGCCATTTCTCGATTACTGGGAGAGCGTGCGGGCACGAACGCGGCGAGTGATCGTGCGCATTCCTCCCAACCGCCTGGAGTGGACCTACTCGGCGGGCAGGTTCACGTTCGGTGATCTCGTCCGCCATCTCGCGACCATCGAGCGATACATGTACGCCGAGACTGTGCAGCAGCGCCCGAGCAGTTATCCCGGTTGTGGGTTGAATCTGGCGCAGGGATATTCCAAGGTAGTGCAGTACTTCGATAGCCTGCACGGGGAATCGGTGGCAATCTTTGAGACGCTGACGGACGCGGACCTCCAGAAGAAATGTCTCACGCCGGCTGGTACTCCGATCACTGTGTGGAAGTGGCTCCGGGCGATGGTGGAGCATGAGGCGCATCATCGCGGACAGATCTACATGATGCTGGGAATGATCGGGGTGGAGACCGATCCGCTGTATGGATTGACGGAGGAGCAGGTGTGCGCGATGACCACTGTGAGCTGACAAACAGGGAGCCTACGAGAGCGAGCCGCTACGGCGAGCTCACAACAGCGAGGAAAACAGGATGAAAACTGATCTCTCAGTCGTAGTGGTCGCTTCGGTGTTGGCCGTGTCGTGCTCACAGCAACCCGCATCTTCGTCGCCCGCGCCCGTGTCTTCGGTTCCTCCTGCAGCAACCGTGAGCACCGGCACGGTTACCGGGGGCACGTCTGCTGGCGGGGGTCAGGCGGTTACTGGTGCGCCCGGCGCAATGCCGCAGCTGACTCCGGCGGAAATGGCGGCACGGAACGATTCGCTGCAAAGGGATCGGACGATGCACGTGAACGAAGTGCTGGCAAAAATTGCCGGCAAGGAGCAATTGCCCGCCGAGCAGGTGTTCAAGAACATCAAGTCGATGAAAGGGGTGCCGGCGGGGCGGCTGGTCGCGATCATGAACCGAGGCTACAGCAATTCCCTCGGCGTGAGCTGCTCACACTGCCACGTTGTCGGCGAGTACGACAGCGAATCGAAGGCGACGAAGCAGGTTGCGCGCGACATGATGGCGATGACCGCAACCATCAACGACGATCTGCTCAGGAAGATCCCGAATCTCAGGAGTCAGAATCCGACGGTGAATTGCGGCACCTGCCACAATGGGCGAGCGCGGCCGGGAGCGGGAGGAGGGGGAGCGCAGGGGCAGCCGAGGCCGCCGGGATAGCTGTAGCTTGACTGCAACTGAGAACGACACAGATCCGAGATCCCCGAAGCGTAGTTCAGGGGTGCGAGATAAGCGCAACTGAAGGTTTGTACCCGTCGGAGTGCTGGCTCACCTCTCGACCGGTTTTTTGCTCACCCATCGTCCCGGTTTGTACCCTCGAAACCCTGAACTACGCTTCTGGCATCTCGGATCTGTGTGGTTCTCGGTTGCAGTTGTCAGTTCCGCCCGACGGCCCGGCTCGTAAACTCCGACATCGCCAGCGCACCGCTCATCTCCGCCCGCGATTCGAGCAGCGCGCCCCAGTTTTCCGTCCCCTCCCAGAGGACGGTCTTGAGCCGCGCCATCGCCTCGGGATTGCTTGCGCTGAGCGTAGCGGTGCGGCTCGCCATTGCCGCATCGAGCGCCGCGACATCCGGATGCAGCTCGGCGTAGAGTCCCCGGTTGTATCCCCACTGCGCGTCACGCCAGTCGGCGTCGACCGCCATCGCACCAAACGCACCCGCTCCGATCTTTCGCTGGATCGCAGGGCCGATGATGAAGGGTCCGAGCCCAACCGCGAGCTCGCTCAGTTTCAGCGCGGCACCATCGACGGCGATCGCGAAATCCGAGGCAGCGACGATCCCCACTCCCCCGCCCACCGCTTTTCCATGCACGCGCGTGACCACGAACTTGGGGCAGCGGATCATCGCCAGTATGAGATTGGCAAAGCCCATGAAAAATCGCTTTCCGGCGGCAGAATCCGTGAGTGCCTGCAATTCCGCGAATGACGCGCCGGCGCAAAAGGCGCCTGTGCCCTCGCTTTTCAGCAGCAGGACCCGCGCATTTTCATCGCGGCCCGCTTCCGTGACTGATCGCGCCAGCTCCGCCAGCAGCGTGGCAGGCATGGAGTTGCTCTTCGGGTGCGAAAACGTAATCGTCGCGATGCCGGCAGCCGTTTCTGACCGGACACTCCCGCCGTCTATTGTCGTACTGCCGGGCGCTGTCACTGGATTGAATTCACGGGTTCGGGACGAGTGTCATCGTATGACGGAACTCCTTATCCAGCGGAAGTTTACACCATGCAGGCGGGGGTCGGCTAACTTTACTGGCAGGTGCCAGATACGTTTTGGTGGACGGAGGAGACGGTTGACATGACTGAAGAAAAACTCAATGCCGCATTCGAGGCGCGCATCGCAGCCGGGGAAACGATCGAGCCTAAGGACTGGATGCCCGATCGCTATCGCACACAGCTGATCCGCATGATGTCGCAGCACGCGCATTCCGAGATCGTCGGCATGCTGCCTGAGGGAAACTGGATCACGAGGGCGCCCAGCCTCAAGCGGAAGATGACGCTGATAGCGAAGGTGCAGGACGAGGCCGGCCACGGACTCTACATCTATTGCGGTGCGGAAACCCTTGGGGTCGACCGCTCGGAGCTCGTCGACCAGCTCCTCTCCGGCAAGGCGAAATACTCCAGCATCTTCAACTACCCCACCCTGACGTGGGCAGATATCGGAGTCATCGGCTGGTTCGTCGACGGCGCCGCCATCGTGAACCAGACCGTGCTCGCCAAGGCATCGTACGGGCCGTATGCGCGGGCGATGATCCGCATCTGCAAGGAAGAGAATTTCCACAAGAAGCAGGGCTACGAGATCATCGCCACTCTCGCGCGCGGTACTCCGGAGCAGAAGGCGATGGCGCAGGACGCCATCAACCGATGGTGGTGGCCCTCGTTGATGATGCTCGGCCCGAGCGACACGGACTCGCCCAATACGGCCGAGCTGATGCGATGGAGAGTGAAGCGAAAGACAAACGACGAGCTTCGTCAGCGCTTCATCGATCTCACCGTTCCTCAGGCAGACGCCGTCGGACTCACGCTGCCCGACCCGAACCTCAAATACAATCCCGAAACTCAGCACTACGATTTCGGGCAGATCGACTGGGAAGAGTTCTGGGCGGTCGTGAAGGGCAACGGACCCTGCAACCGCGAGCGCATTCAGGCGCGACGCGATGCACACGAGAACGGCCGGTGGGTGCGTGAAGCGGCCGAAGCATACGCGGCAAAGCACGAACGCCGGTCTCAGCCGACCGCGGCCTGATCGACCATGGCTGAGGCGCGGGACGCCACGGGGCAGACACCCTCGATAGACACGCCCGCCGCGGGAGCCAACGGCGCGGCGGCACAGGGGGAAAGTCAGTGGCCACTGTGGGAAGTATTCACGCAGAAGACCGGTGGTGAGCCGCATGAGCACGCGGGCAGTGTACACGCCGCTGATCCGGAGATGGCGCTTCAGAATGCCCGCGATGTGTATGCCCGGCGCGGGGGAGTGGTGAGTCTCTGGGTAGTACCCTCGATCGAAATCACGGCGTCACAGAGCGAGGACGCGGGACCATTGTTCGATCCGGGAGAGGACAAGGTCTACCGGCACCCGCAGTTTTACAAGATTCCGCGCGGCCTCAAGGGCTTCTGAGCGTGGACGAGCACAACGCGCTCTTCGAGTATCTCCTGAGACTCGGCGACGACCGGCTGGTGCTTGGTCACCGCCTGTCGGAGTGGTGCGGCCATGGCCCCATTCTCGAAGAGGACATTGCACTCGCGAACATCTCTCTCGATCTCGTCGGACAGGCTACGCTGCTGCTCAAGCTCGCCGGCGAAACGGAAGGTCTAGGGCGCAACGAAGACGCCCTCGCCTATTTCCGCGACGGCATCGAGTACCGGAATCTGCAGCTCGTAGAGCTCCCCAACGGTGACTACGCGTACACGATCATGCGTCAGTTCCTGTTCGACGTCTACAGCTATCACCTGCTCGACAGGCTGCGCTCCAGCTCGCATTCCGAGCTCGCCGGGATTGCGGCGAAGGGGTTCAAGGAAGTTCGGTACCACGTGCGCCACAGTAGCGAATGGGTGGCGCGACTGGGAGATGGCACGGAGGAAAGTCACGTCCGCTCACAAAATGCACTCGACGATCTCTGGCGGTTTGTCGGAGAGATTTTCGTACCGGATGAAGTGGATGTGGAAATGACTACGGGCGGAATCGGGGTGGACCTGCTCGCAATCAAACAGCAATGGGAATCGATCGTGCGGGAGGTCGTGACGCGCGCGACCCTCAAGGTTCCCGCGGACAAATACATGGTCGGCGGCGGCCGCAAAGGCCGGCACACCGAGTTCCTCGGCCACATGCTGACGGAGATGCAGATAGTTGCGCGCTCGCATCCCGGAGCGGAGTGGTGATGAAGCTGTGCCCGTCGAAGGAGTCCATCCTCGAGATTCTCGCGACGGTGATGGACCCTGAGCTGCCGATGATCGACGTCGTCGAGCTGGGGATCGTGCGTGACGTCGAAATCGGTGACAGCGAAATTGTCGTCGACATAACGCCGACCTACTCGGGATGTCCGGCAATGCAGGTGATCGAGCGGGACATCGTCTCGACGCTCGATTCACATGGATTTCCCGGATCGAAGGTGCGCACGATCTATTCGCCGCCGTGGACGACCGACTGGATCAGCGACAGCACGAAGCGGAAGCTCGAGAAATACGGCATCGCTCCGCCGCATCTGGTGGCCGATGGCGATGGCGGCATCGCCGAGCTGGTGAGTCTGCGCCGGGCGAAGCCGACGATCGCGTGCCCGTTTTGCGGGTCAGCCAACACATCGGAGCGAAGCGAGTTCGGCTCTACCGCGTGCAAGGCGATCCATTTCTGCAACGGCTGCCATCAGCCCTTCGATTACTTCAAGAGCTTCTGATCAGCGTAGTACGACAATCTTCGTACTTGCGAAGTACGAGACCTCTCGTATATTGAGTCCCGACCGTCTATCCGAGACCCATGCCGCGAACCGCACCGATCCCCACCAACGCCGAGCTCGAGATTCTGCACGTTCTGTGGAAGCGGGGTCCGCAGACAGTGAGACAGATTCACCCCGCGCTGAGGCGTGAACGGGACATCGGGTACACCACGGTCCTCAAGACACTCCAGGTCATGGCGGAGAAAGGACTCGTCGTGCGCGACGAAACCGAGCGGTCGCATGTCTACGCGGCAGGAGTGCCGGAGGCGTCTGTCAAACGTCGGCTGGTATCCGACCTGGTTGAACGAGCCTTCGATGGGTCCGCGGCGGGACTCGTACTTCAGGCCCTTTCCTCGAAGAGAGCTACTCCCGGCGAGCTGAAGCAGATTCGTCAGTTGCTCGACGAGCACAAGAGAGGTGACGCATGACCATGCAACTGATAGGATGGGCGCTGGTGCATTCGCTCTGGCAGGTCGCTCTCGTCGCTTTCGTGGTGGCGGGACTCTTCGCGCTGATGCGCCATGCGCCGCCCACACTCCGCTACGCCGTGGGGATGGCCGGGCTCGGCTTGATGCTCACGTTGCCTGTCGTTACTGCATTCCGCACGACGTCTGCCGTCTCCCGATCATTCAGTTCGACCGCGCTCTCGACCGGAACTACCGGCTCGGAGACGTTGGCGGACGCTGAGCGAGGACGTTCCGGTCAGCTCTCGTCCGGCCTGTCGGCGCCGGCTGCATCTGCATCTGCAACCCCATCGGCAACCGTTACCACCGACGGTGCCAAACGGGCCGCCGAAACAACACCGCGCCCTGTGGGCGTCGAGTCTCTCTCTGCGTTCGCTGCCGGGGTGAGAGCCATCGCGAACCGGTATGTACCGCTGGCGTTGCCCTGGATGGTCGCGGCCTGGCTGCTTGGGCTGCTCGTTCTGTCGGTGCGTCTCATAGGCGGAATTACCCGTACGCGCCGGCTGACTACTCACTCGACCTCGCGGGCCGAGGAGCGCGTTGTTCTCGCTGTGCGGCGTGTGTCGCGAACACTGGGCGTCGACCGACTCGTTCGCGTTTTGCAGAGTACGAGCATCGATGTCCCGATGGTCGTCGGTGCGCTGCGACCGATCGTCGTTGTCCCCGCGAGTCTCATCACGGGGATGACGCCCTGGCAGCTCGAGATGCTGCTGGCTCACGAGATCGCTCACATCCGCCGCTACGACTATCTGGGGAATCTCGCCCAAACCGTAGTCGAGACACTCCTGTTCTATCATCCGGCGGCACGCTGGCTGTCCGAGCGGGTGCGCGACGAACGGGAGAACTGCTGCGACGACATCGCGGTTGCCGCCTGCGGCGACCCAGCTGCCTACACGGCAACGCTGCTCGCGCTCGAGGAATCGCGTACCGATGGTCTCGTTTTCGCAGCGGCGGCAACTGGTGGCTCGCTGGTCAAGCGGGCGCGCCGGCTGCTGGTGCGCGAATCGAATCATTCGGACCTCGGTCCGCGCTGGATAGCCGGACTGATAACGATCGTCGCTGCCCTTTTCACCGCGACGCAGGCGGTCGGCGGGACCGTCCGCACTGCATTCGTTCGCGAAGCGAGCGTGTCGCCGCCCCGATCGATCGCTTCCGACACGATCTCCCGGAAGCGCGACGATGGGTGGCCTGATGCCTCGCGCGCGGCGCCGGAGAGAGTCTTGCGCGCGCCGGCAGGTGGGTCCCTCGCCGAACGCTGGCGCTGGGCGGAAAAGCAGGGCCGAAATCTTCCATCGCGAAGCTATTGGATTGGATATGTGGTTGCGGCCCCGAGCGACGAAAGCGCGCGCTACTACTTCGACGCCAACGTCCCGGTGCGAATTGGCGAAAGCACTTTCTCCGGCCGCATGCAGCTCGGTGACGGTCCGCTCAGCGATTTCCGTTTCGCCGGCGCGGCTCTCGCTCCCCTGGTCGGGAATCACGCGCCGAGGTCGACCGCGATCTTCATGCTCGTCGACCGGGGCAATCCTTCGCGAGTGGAGCGCATACACCTCAGCAGCTTCGCGCTGCCAGTGCATTTCGATCGTGCGCCGCTCCTCTGGCTCGATTCGGCGGGCGATGGCGAGAGTATCGAGCGGGTCAGGTCGTACATGACGAGCGCGCGCTCCGAAGCGATCCGCCGGGAGCTAGTCGCCGCGACCGGCGTGCATCAGGATTCCAGATTGGTGG